>JALYZS010000182.1 GCA_030948745.1 Vulcanimicrobiota bacterium
ACCCAGGCTCGCTCCAGCGGCGCCAGCTGACGCACGGCTCCGAAAGCGTCTCACGTTTCGCCTGGCGTCCGGATGGCAAGGCGATTGCCTTCCGTCGTGCGGATCCTTCGCGACAACTTCATGGTGCAGCGGCGTTCCGCGACGGGTTGCATGTCGGCGACAACGCGTACCTCGACGAGAAATTGCCCGTCCACGCCCATCTGTGGCTGGCGACGCTTTCCGGCACGGAACGTCGTCTCGGCGGTGAGCAGCACGTCATGGATTCGCCGCTGTCGTGGTCACCCGATGGCCGTTCCATCATTTTCGAGACGGGACCACCGGTCTACGGTCTGAGTGATCGTGCCTACCCGGTGCGCCTCGACATCAGCGACGCCAACACGGCAGCGGCTGCGGGCCGCATCACGCCAGCAACGGCTTTTGGCAGCGAAGCCGATGTGGCCGAGTACTCGCCCGACGGCACCAAAGTAGCATACCTTCGCCCGCAAAACGGCGACCTCGTGAATCAATGGGATGCCTGGGTCGCGTCAAGGGCCGATCGCCGGGACCGCGACGTGACGCTCCCCATCGATCGATATGTGACGACGTCCACCTGGATGCCCGACGGCATAAGTTTGCTGGTGCAGGTCGATGATCGCGCGGAACAACCCCTTATCGTTCAAAAGCTGGATGGAACAATACATCGATTACCGCTAGGCCCGGTGGTCGCGGCAGTCATCCAACCCACGGGTAGTGTTGCCAAGGATGGAACGGTCGTTTTCATCGGAGACCAGCGAAACTGGCCCGACGAGCTCTACCTCTTACGTCCGCACGAAACCGCGCCCCTACAGCTGACCTCGTTCAATGCGGGCATCGCTTCGTTGCGTCTCGGCAAAGTCGAACGAGTCTCGTGGCGTTCGAGTGATGGAATGTCCGCGGATGGCGTGCTGACCTTTCCTGTCGGCTACCGGCCTGGCCACAAATATCCGCTCGTCGTCCGCATCCATGGCGGCCCGAACGAATCGTCGACGGTCGCTTTCTATGATTTCCCGCAGCTCGCAGCGGGACGCGGCTATGTCGTGTTGCAGCCGAACTATCGCGGCAGCACCGACCTCGGCGCCCGCTGGGTGCGCGCCATCCTCGATGATCCCAACGACGGCCCGAGCCGAGATATCATGGAGGGCATTGCGACGCTGGAGAAGCGAGGGATCGTCGATCCGCGACACATCGGCATCTCCGGATGGTCATACGGCGGCATGCTCACGTATTGGTTAGAGACGCACCATGATTTTGCGGCCGCGGTTTCTGGTGCCGGGGTCGCGGATCTCGTCGCGGACTATGCCATTGCGGACGACATCGACTGGGCGCACATCATGTTCAGACATTCCACGACACCGTTCCGCGGGAACTCGATCTCGTTGTGGCGCGAGCAGTCAGCGGTGACTTTTGCCGGCCGGGTGCGGACGCCGACCCTCATCTTGTGCAACATCTATGACGTACGGGTGCCGGTCGTCGAATCGTACGAGATGTTCCATGCCTTGCGCGACAACAACGTTCCCGTGGAGTTCTATGCCTACCCGACGACTGGCCACGAACCGGCGGGACCGGTGCGCTGGTCAGACGCTTACGGGCACTGGCTCGACTGGTTCGATCGCTACCTGAAATAAAGGGTGCGAGCGCATCAGCAAGTGATCGTCGTCACAGCGTGAATGGCGTGAACGCCTGGTCAAACAATCGAGCCGGCGCGTCGCTCCTTGACGGCCGGCTCGACTCGTTCGCCTCAACGCTTTTTCTTGGCCGCCTTTTTCTTGCCCCGGTCCTTTGGAGCAGGCGTTCTCGTCGAAGAAGCCGCCCGACCACCGCCACCGCCTCGACCCACGCCTTTCATAACACCGCAGAACGTGACCGAAATCTTTTTCTCGCCCGTCCCGACTTGGCCCGGTGCTCTCCTTGCGAGATATTTGCGGATCGCGTCATCCCCCGCCAGCAGAGCAGTCTGTTCTTCTTGACTGAGCTTATATTTCTTCATGGTCGCCAGGGGAGCTTTGTAGTACTCATCGCGCATGTCAGGATCTTCGGCCATTGCCACCAAGAGGTGAAGTAAATACATGTAGGCCCACCCAATTCATCAAACAGACGTGTTTGAAACGTCAGAAACCTAGCGTTTCTTTGACGATGGGAGTGACCACTGCCTGCTCGAGGCTCGCTAACGGCTGTCGGGATTGGGATCAAGCTAGGCTCTCACTTGACAGCTGAGACCAGGGAGTCTATCGAACGTGCAGACGCCGTGTTTTTTCTGGCGTCGGACCCGATTGCCTATCTCTGGCTTCCGAAGCTCAACAAGACCGCGGCATCACTGCACATCTTTTATAAACCCCATCGAGACCGTGCCCGGTCCTACGAGGCCATGGTGGCCCAGGTGCTCCAACATGTGCGCGACGGCAAACGCGTGTGTATGGTGTCGTACGGCCATCCTGGGGTTCTCAGCACGCCATTGCACGAAGCAGTGAGGCAGGCGCGTAAGGAAGGTTTCGAAGCCACGATGCAGCCCGGGATATCAGCCGCGGATTGTCTTTTCGCCGACCTCGGAGTCGACCCGGGTTTAGACGGCTGTCTCATTTACGAGGCGACCGATTTTCTCGTGCACAAACGCCCCGTGAGCGTCACGTCCGCGCTCGTCTTGTGGCAAGTGGGCCTGGTCGGGGAGCAGTCTTTCAAGAAAACGTGGAAGAGCTGGAACCCGAAGGGCCTCCGCGTCCTGTGCACGGAGCTTGCCAAACACTACGGGCCCGACCATGAGGTCGTCATCTATGAAGCGGCGCACCACGCGGTGACCAAGCCGCGCATGCAACGGTCGCGCATCCGCGATCTGCCGAGATCGGGCGTGGGCGTTTTGTCCACGCTCTACGTGCCACCGTTAGCCTACGCGAAGGACGACCGCGCGATCTGCCGGCGCCTGGGAATCAAGACTAGTCCGCTCAAGCGGAACTCAGGACGAGCATGAGCGCCGCACAGGTGTACTGCGAGCGCTTCATTGGTCGGCGAGAACAGCTTGAACTGCTCAACGATCATCTCGCGGATGCGACCCGCGGAGAGGGATCCCTCGTCTTGATCGGTGGCGACGCTGGCATCGGCAAAACGCGCTTCATCACAGAGTTCGCGAGCCTTACCCACCCTCGTGACACGCTGTTCGCCGTGGGACAATGTCTTGAATATGCTTCCTCACCGTTTGGCGCGTTTCGCACGTTACTGGATTGTCTTTTCACTGCACAGCCGGCGGTGCTGAAAGCGTATCCCGACCTCATAGGCACGGCGGGTGCGTTTATACCGTCACTGCGGTCAGGCCAAGAGCCCCCGAGCGGCCCCCGCGGCGATAAGCTGAGCCAATTCGACGCCCTAACGCGGATCATCGGCGCGTTCGCAGAAGACCGTCCGCTCGTCCTGAGCATCGAAGACCTCCACTGGAGCGATCTCGACTCCTTACAGTTGTTGCTGCACCTGCTGCCGGCGCTACGCACAATGCGCGTACTCATCCTCGCGACCTACCGGCCGGATGAGCTTCAGCCCGCTCACAATCTGAGCGCTGTGCTTGCCCGGCTCGGGCGGCACCCCAACGTGTGGCAATGCAAGCTCGAGGCATTGAACGATGCGGAGATGATGTCCATGCTGCACGGGTCGCTGCCTGCGGGGGATCGGCCGGCGCCGTCGGTGTTGGAGAGCGTGCTGCGACTGGCTGAAGGAGTGCCGCTCAATGCGGAAGAGCTACTCAAAAGCGCGCTCGTTGGCGGCCCAAGCGATCCGGTGCGGCTAGCGACCCCGCCGTCAGCACGCGACGCCGTGCTACAACGGATGAACCAGCTCGACGTCGCGCAGCGCGCCATCATCGCCCACGCCGCCACTTTGGGAAGGCGCTTTGATCCGGAGTTCTTGGCGGCTGCGATGGGGCGGCCCCTCGGGGAAATCGTCGAGGCGCTGCGGTCGGCGTTCGAGTTACAGCTCATCATCGAGGAGGGCCCCGACAAGGCCGACTATGCCTTTCGTCACGCCCTCACGCGTCAGGCCATCTACGATCAGTTGCTCGGGCTGGAAGCACGCCTGATGCACGCGCACATCGCGGATGCACTGGAAACGCGAGCCACCGTGCCGGCGCCGGTGGTGGAACTCGCCTACCACTTCTGGAAAGCGCGCAACTGGGAAAAGTCCGCCTACTATAACGAACTCGCAGCGGATGCCGCGATGCAACTCTACGCCTACAACGACGCGCAGGAGAGCTACCAACGCGCGCTTTCCCATCCCAGCCTGTCGCCCGAAAGGGAGGCGACGCTGCGTCGAAAACTTGGTGATAGCGCCTACGCGGCCGGTGTCAGCAGCCTTGCGCAGACGTCCTACGGGCGCGCGGTCGATCTTTTTGAACGAGCTGCAGAAGCAGAAGAGGCGGCGCTCAGCTGTCTTGCGCTGGTGCGGGTATGCTGGGATGACGGCGACCTCGCTGCGGCCTTTCGCAACGCTGCCCGCGCACTCGCCATCACGGAGGCCACGCCGGATTCGCCGGCCCGATTCGGCGCCCAGGCGCTGCTCGCGCGGCTGATGGCGTATCGCGGGGAGCCCCGCGAGGCGTTGACGCAACTGCGCAACGCCCAGCACTTGATGCCCGTGGGACGCAAGAACCACATCTTCACGTTCTATTGGGCGCGCGCGATCGCTCACTCCGAGTTGGACGAAGTCGAGGCTTCAGTCGAAGATTTCCGCCGCGCGATCTCGCTTGCCGCGGGGGATGGCGACACACAGAACCTGCTCGGTTCGTATCACGTCTTCGCCGTCACGATGACGATTTTGGGGCGGGAGGCGGAGGCCTTGAACGCGCTCGAGACGGCCTGTTCGTTAGCCGCCGAAAAGCGTCTGGGTGGAAGCGTTTTGGCCAGTCTGCTCGGCGCGTATGCGTGGTCGGCCCAGCAATTCGGAAGGTTGCAGCAAGCCAGGGATTTGCTCGATCGTGCGCTCGTGCTGACGGTTGACGAGCGGCGGTTCCGCATCTCTGCGCTTGCGTCCATCGGGATCTCGCTGGGTGTCAAACTGCAAGACGCTGAGCTCATCGACCGTTGCGCAGATCCGCGCCTCATCGAAGAGGCGTTCTCCCGCGGCAAAGATCTTGTCTTTCAGGCCACCCTCGCCTTTGTAGAGCTCCACGTCAGCCGCGCGGAGATGGATGAGGCGCGCAAGCTGCTGCACCGTGTCGTCGCCCTGGGCGCCCAGGCATATCAGGACGATGTGGAAGTCTTCGTGAAAGTGGCGCAGTATGGTGATGAGAGCGATCTGCATGCCGCTCGTGAGCTCTTGCATCGCGCAGTCAAGATCGCCGGCCGCAAGATGGAGAGTGCGCAGCTGGCCCTGTTCGACGCCTATGCCGCGCAACGTAAGGGGGATACCCAAGCGATCACGGCCGCTGCCACGACTGCAGCTGATCTCTTCCACCACCTCTCCTGGCCGCTGCACGAGGCTCGGGCGCTCGAACTTCTAGGTCAAGTGGACAAGGCGCGCGCTCTGTATGTGACGGCTGGCGACCGGCATGACGTGCAGCGCTTAGATGGCCAGCGTCGGTCCGGGCAGCGCATCCGCCAGCCTGACGATCTCACACCGCGGGAGCTCGAGGTCGCGCGGCTGGTCGCGGCCGGCAAATCCAATCGGCAAGTAGCGCAAGCGCTCACCATCAGCGAGCGCACTGTGGAAAATCATGTCGCTTCAGCTTATCAGAAACTGGGTGTGAAGAGCAGGGTCGAACTCGCACTGCGCATCGGCTCGCTCACTTAACGCAGCTTGCGCACCTCGCGCCGCCGGAAACATGTGCGGTCATGGTCGTTGACCATACCGGCCGCTTGCATGAAGGCATAGCAAAGCGTCGAGCCGACAAAGGTGAATCCCGCAGCGCGCAGAGCATTGCTCATCGCGTCTGATGCAGGCGTGCGGGCGTGGCGCTTGACGTTTCGCAGACTGCGCTGAATTGGCCGGCCGTCCACGAACTGCCACAGAAAGCTATCCAATGACCCCCACTGGCGGATGGCCTTCAAAGCCGCCTTGGCATTGCCCACAGCAGATTTGATCTTTAGCCGGTTGCGTACGATGTCGTCGTCCTGCATCAGCCGCTCGCAGCGTCGAGCATCGAAACGCGCCACCTTGGCAATGGCAAAACGTGCGAAAGCCCGGCGATAGCCCGCGCGCTTCCGCAGGATGGTCCACCAGCTCAGACCCGCCTGCGCACCCTCAAGGATGAGCAACTCGAACAGCTGACGATCGCGATGCTCCGGAACGCCCCACTCCTCGTCATGGTAACGGATGCCCTCGGACCCGCCGCTTTGAGCCCAGGCACAGCGCCGACGCTGGTCCGCCCTGCCGCGGCGATCTTCTCGCATCGGGCCTATTCTGACATCGTCACCGGTTCGATCGGATCTCGCACAGCGTCGATCCAGCGACGGTCGCCCAACCACTCCCACGCGATCGTCGAGTAGGGAACCGTTCCGAACGACAACAGTTTATCATGGAACGCGCCGAGGCTAAAAGCGGCGCCGGCGCGGTCTTGCGCCTGCGCGAGCAACGCCTCGATCTGCGACTTACCGGTGAGGTAGTCAATCGCCTGACCCGGTCCCATCGCGAACCGAGTGCCTTCGCCGTAGGCCGTGGCGCGGTCGATGCCGGCGTTGTCTTGGAAAAAACGGATCGCTTGCGGCAGCGTCATGCTGCCGTCTGCCAACGCGATATCGACCAAAACGCGCGTTGCCCGATGGCGCATGAGATGGATGACGGCAGTGCGGCCTGCGGGATCATCGTCATAGATGCCAGCGCGCATGAGCATCTCCTCGGTGTAGAATGCCCAACCTTCTGCGAACACGCCGTCGCCTTGGACTTTGCGGAGAAAGTCCGGGTTTTGATATGCGATCGAGAACTGCAGAAAATGCCCCGGGATGCCTTCGTGCGCCAACACCGGGAGCACCGCACGCCGCGCCTGAGCCGCGAAGAAGCTGGTGTTGTGCGGATCGTAGTTAGGTACGAAATAGAAGCCGGTCTGGTTGCGGTCGAACGCTCCGGCAGGGTTCATAAAGCCGCCCGGATTGATCGCCGCCAACGCCTGGGGCAGCTCGACGATCCGAAACGCACCCAAATTCTTGGGCAGCGTCACGAGGTGATGGCCCTTCACGAACGCCGCAGCCCGAGCGGTTTGGCTCTCGTAGTAGCGCAAGAAAGCCGCCTTGTTCGCAAAGGACGGCTGCTCGCGGGCGGGCGCTGCCGAATACGATTCGCGATTTGCTTCCCAGGCGGCGAGTGCGCGGTCGCGCGCCAATGCGAAGCGTGCCATCTGCGCCAGATGATCCGAGTTCCACGGCAGCAGCAGTACCCGGCGCAACATCCAATCGTACTGCTCTTTGCCGACGGCAAATCCACCGGAGCGCCACTGGTGCACGTGCGCATCGATCCATTGCTTGTGCTTGTGAAGGGCGCGCAAGGCTTGGCCCCGCGCAGTATAGAGCTCAGCTTTCTGACCGGCGCTCAGTCCAGGTGTGAGCGCCTGCAGGCTTTGCGTGAACAAGGGGTCGGCGCCCGCGATGTCCTCAGAGGCCACCACGGCAAACTCCCGCACAGGCTCGGTGAGATTATGCTCCCCTTGCGCCAGGACTGTGACGCACTGGCGCATGCGCGCCGCCGCATCATGTGCACGCACCGCATTGGAAGCGAACGGCTTCTTCAGGAGCGAGAACACACCGTTGGTGCATTCGCCTTCATATACCGACGGGTTCCGCTGCAACGGGCGCAGAAAGGTGCGCTGCCAGTAGTCGCCCTCGAGGTTGGCGCGCAACAACAAATAGTTGACTTGATCGTGCACGCTCGTACCGCCCGGCGCGAGCGCGGCGAGTTCATCCCGCATGCCACGCAGCTTGCGTCCGTACTCCTGGTCGGCTTGCGGCGAAAAATCGGCCAGGCGATCATCCGCGCTGTGCAGACCGTTGTCTGTGGTCGACGTTGGATTCGCGTTCCAGGTCATCAGGTAATAACGGTGCGCAAGCGCCTCGACGGCAGCGGCTCGGCTCGGAATGGACGCGGCGGGCGAAGGGCGGCCCGACGACAACGTGAAGACCACGACTGTGATGGATGCTATGACGACTCGAACAGCGTTGACCTGCATGCGCGGCCATTCTCCTTTGAAAAATCCATCTCCGCCTCAAACCAGAGCGAACCCGGCGTGGATGCGTTAACCGCTTTCGTAACGCTCGACATCCGGGTGGGTACGATCGCGCATGCCGAGCGCTTGACGGATATCCGAAAGTCGGCGTATGCGCTGACGATCGACTTCGGGCCGCCGGTCGGGTTCAAGCGATCGGCCGCACAGGTGACCGCCCTCTACGCGGAACACGAGCTGGTCGGCAGGCAAGTGCTCGGCGTCGTGAACCTGCCGCCGAAGAAGATCGGCGCATTCGTGAGCGAGGTTTTGGTGCTCGGCGTGGCGGATGAATCAGAGCGCGTCATCCTGCTCGTCCCGGAGCGGAAGGCGCCTAACGGTGCGAAGCTTTTCTAGGTGAGGAGAACCGCATGCTAACCACACGACCTTGGACTCGAGCGCTTGCGTTGTGCGCCGCGGTGAGCTGTATCGGCGTGGGCATGTCGCGTGCCAATGCGGATGCCGTGACCATCGTGGCCGGCACGCCTCTCAAGGTCCACATCATGGGTGAGCTGTCCTCGGCCACCGCGACGCCCGGCCAAACATTTCAGATCGAGGCCGCCGAACCGCTTACCGTCCAGGGAGCGATCGTCATCAGCCAAGGAGCGCCTGGCCAAGGTCATGTCGTGGCGGCCACGCCGGCCAGGAAAAGCGGCAAAGGCGGCCGCTTGAGCGTGCAGCTCGACTGGATAAACGCCGTCGACGGCCAGCAGCTGCAGCTCAGCGCCACGCCGCGCGCCGAGAGCGGCACGAACAAGATCGGCACCGCGAATACAGCCAACGCGGTAGCGGCGCTCGTGTTCGGTCCGGTCGGGCTGTTCGCGCACAACTTCGTCAAAGGCAAGGATGTCGTCGTCCGGGCAGACTTCGTCTTTCCCGGTTATGACGCGAGCGACCGTACCGTCAACGTCATCAACCGTTACTAGGCAGCCGGCCATCAGGCAAAGACGACGGTCTTATTGCCGTGGACGATGATGCGGTTTTCGATATGCCAGCGCACCGCCCGCGTTAAGACGGCGCGCTCAGCATCACCCGCCCTTGCGCACCAGGTCGGCTAGCCCATCGCGGTGACTGACCCGCACGATGTTCTGTTCGATGATCGGTCCATCATCTAAGACGGCAGTGACATAGTGCGCGGTCGCGCCGATGAGCTCACGCCGCGCTCGTATGACCGGTGATATGGCTTGGCCCCGATAAATGCCGGCAAAAACGAGCGGTGGACGTTGATCATGCGGTTGGGATATCGCGCGACGAAGCTCTCAGAGAGCACTTGCATACAACGTGCGAGCACGACGAGTTCGGTGCCCTGCTGCTCGAGCAGTCGCAACGCCTGCGCTTCGGGGGCCCTGCTTGTCGCCGCTCTCGACCTTCACGACGTAGTATGGGAGGCCATAAAATTCGGTGAACTTCCGCAGGTCATCGTGGTTGCTGATGACGATCTGGTGGCGCAGGCAAGCTCGCCGATCTGATGGCGGAAGAGCAGATCGGCCAGGCAGTGCCCGGCCCTCGAGACGAAGATGGCAGTTTTCGGCCGTTGCGAGGAGCGCGCGAGCTGCCACTGCATGCCATACTCGCGAGCCAACGGCCCGAACTGTTGGGCGCACTCGTCGGGGCTCAGCGCGAAATCGGCCAAGTCCCATTCGATGCGCAAGAAATACAGGCCGAGCTCACGGTCTTGATGCCCGTCTGCGTTGAGGATATTCCCGTTACGTTCGTAGATGAAGCTGGAGACAGCCGAGACGATGCCCTTGCGGTCCGGGCTCTGGAGGAGGAAGAACGCGCTCTCAGCCACGCAGCGCTTTACAGGTCAAAAAGTTGCCGCCGGTCGCGGATCCACGTCGCGAGCATGAGTCCGCACAGACTCAACACTGGGAGCGACGCCAATGAGAGGGCGCCGAGCTGCAAACCTGCGTGATGAAAATGGTGGAGATGCACCGCAGTATCCTTGCTAATACGTATTGAGAAGATAGATGGACAAAGCGCTTGCGGTTCCTTGCATGCTTAAGAGCGTCAGTAGCGATGCCGTCGCCGTGCCGGGAAAGACGTGGAGCGCAAGCAGCGCGATGTCGGCCAACGCCAAGACGGCGAGCGTGCGGACCGCGACACCAAGGAAGCCCTTGGCTGCATCACCGGAACGGCGCTGCATATATGCACGCGCGGCGGCCAGGCCGATGACGAGCGCGGCCGTCCACAGCGCCGTCGGACCTAGCTGAAGAAGCGGGAACGTATGCGGCACATCAAAGGCGGCGTACGCCACCGCGCGGACGAGCAATGTCGCCGCCAGGACGCCCGCGAGGGCGAAACCGAGCGTGCGCCACGTGCGCTGCGCAGCGGAGTTGTGGTTGGGCATGGTTCTTAGCATGATCAATAAACGATTCTCAGAGCAGGTTTGTATGTTAAGCGGAGATTATTTCGCGCTGCTCCATCGCTGAAAGGAGCTCCGACTCATTACTATAGACTGGGAAAACCCGGTCAAGTCCCGTGATAGAGAACACTTTACGTATGTTCGGCTGATTCACGATGAGACCGATAGTCCCGCCGACCTCGCGCACTGTGCGAAGCGACCGGATCAGCGCTGCCAACGTGGGCGAATCTATACGCTGCATGGCTCGCAGGTCGAAAGCCTGAAAGCGAGCGCCGCGGTCCAGATTCCTCCGGGTTGTCCCGAACAGCCGTCTGCCCGAGATCTCATCCAGCGGTTGGGAAACCGGCGTGATGGTTATTTGATGAGTGAGTTTCTGCATGTGCCGCCCCGATTTGCGCCTGAACGCTGCCTTTGTGATATACTTGTTCTTGACAATAATGTTGCTTCACCTGTAATATACTTGTAAAGAACAACTATGTCAACAACAAAAGTAACAGTCGCCCCCTCGCTTGCTCCCGTCAACCCGGCGGCGCTTTTTTTGCCGGAGGTGCAGGCCGTGATCGAGGCCGGGGAGCACCTCATGGAGCAGCTCTGCAGCATCGCGATGAGCCAAGGCCTTGCATCGAAGGGCCTCGCCGTTGCGATCTGGCGCCTGCATCTCCACAAGTCAGCGCTCAAAGTGACCGACTTGGCGCAACACATCGATTGCGATACGGGCAACACGTCGGGCATCATCGACCGGCTCGAGGAGATGGGGCTGGTCGAGCGAGTACAGCGGGGAGACGACCGGCGCGTACGCCTTGTGCAGCTCACCCCAAAAGGCCGCAAGCTGGGCGCGCACATGGAGCATGACTACCGCAACTCGTGGATCTATCGGGAGTTCAACGAGCTCAATCCGCGCGAACGAAGCGCGTTTAACGCAGTCTTGGGCCGGCTCAACCTGGCTGCTAACCGCCCAGCTTAAACTTTCGGAATAACCACCCGTCCGGTTTGTGCCTGAGCGAAGAACTTCGTGAGGAAAGCCGCTTGGCGCTTGTGCCTGCTGGCGGGCTCGAAGCCGAACGGCTGTTGTTCGGCGATAGCTTTGCCGCCGGCCAACCTTGCGCCAAACGAACCAAAGCACAGAAGGTGGACGTTCTGCCTTTGCCGCCACGGCAGTGCACGTAGATGGGGCGCTCGGGGCGGCAGTTCTGACACAGCGTGAGGAACTCGATCGCCTGCCGCCGCCTCGGTGCATGGTCGTTTGTGACCGGGATATGCTTGTAGTCGATTCCAGGGGCCGCCCTATGTGCGCGCTTTTTTGTGTTCCGCTTGCGGAGGTTGACGATCACGCGTACACCTCGCGCTACTAGCCATCGATAGCCTTCATCATCAGGCTGATCGCCGCGGAAAAGCCACGGTTCAATCGCCGCGAAATTCGCGACATGCTTCGGATCGGGCTGCGGGTGGTTTGTGAGCACGGCGCTCACCGTCGTTTCCGATCTCCCTTATCCCCTTGGCCGCTCTTGACAGTGGTCTTCGCCTTTGTGCGGCGATCCCGAGAGAGGGATGTGCCGACGCTGACTTCTTCCTTGAACCGTCCCTTCGCGTCACGCCGAACGAATCGTTTGCCGGAACCGGTGCTCATTTTCTGCCGTTTGCGCTGTGCCATACGTTTCAACTCCTCACTACCAGTGTACTAGTGTTTTTTGCGTTGCTTCTTCCAGGCCTTGTGGCCGGCTCCGAGCGCTTGCAGCGCCTTCTTGCGCGACTCGACCCCCTTGAACTCGATCTCGTTGTCTTCTTCCGATGAATATTGAGTCAGGAAGCGGCTCATACTGTCGACGATCTCCTTCGGCACGTCGTCGATGTCGTCGAAGCTGTCCGTGCGTTGGGAGACACCGTCGAAGCGAGGTGCGCACGACACCAAGCGATCGTTTTCCTCACCGTTCTTGAGCAAACGGATAATGCCGAGCAGGCGTGCTTGCACCAGACAACCAGGAAATGTCGGGTCGTCATCCATGAAGAGGACGTCAAGCGGATCGCCATCCTCGCCGATCGTCTGCGGAATGAAGCCATAGTCGTACGGCCACTTGAGCCCTTCCGGGATCGTCTGCCGGAGGGCGAAAATGCCATATTTGGCGTGCAGCGCGTACTTGTGGCGAATGTCGCGCGGCGTTTCGATGATGCCATGGATGACGTACTTGTCTTTCGCGTCCTCCGGGAACGGTGGGATTTCTTCGAAGCGTGTCGGGTTGATGTCGGTTTTTTTCATTGATGTTTACCGTGCGCGGCCTCTCGCTCGGAATCTTTCGGCGCACCGAAAAGTAGGTACCCTAACATGACAGCGACCCCGGCTCCGAGGAGCGGGCCGATCACATAAATCCAACTGTCGCTCAACGTCCCAGCGACGATCTGTGGGCCGAGCGATCGCGCCGGATTCATCGAGGCACCGCTGATCGGGCTGGAGAACAGGCCGCACAACGCGACGGTGAATCCGACGGCAAGCGCGGCGTTCTTGCCGACAACGGCCTCATTTTCCGCGGTGCCGAGGATGACGAGGATCAGCAACGCCGTCAGCAATGCTTCCCATGAGACCGCCGCCCACCCGCTGATATCCGGTCCCGGCTTGGATGCCCCTTTGGCGATGAGCTCACCGAAAAACAAGCGTAGGACGGTCGCCGCAGCGAGCGCTCCGGCGAACTGAACGAACCAGTACACCAATGCGCGGGCGAGCGGAAACGAGCGCCGCAAAACAAAGGTGAGCGTGACTGCCGGGTTGAGGTGCGCGCCCGAGATGCCGCTCAGTGACCAGATCATGGCCGCGATGAGAAATCCGGGCGCCAAGTAGCGCGATGTGTGTGCGATCTCTCCACCGGACGCGCTGTGCACGATGTCGGCGCCGGCTGCGACGAACGTCAAAAAGAACGTACCGATGAACTCCGCCAAAGCACGGCACGCTTCGCTCGGCGCGGGGGCCCGCTCTTCGCTGGCTACCGTCGAGTGGTCGGTTTGCTTGCGTTCTTCTGAGGCTGAGCTAGCCATGCAAGCATTCTGTTCCGCAAGCGACGGCTGAACAAACATGCGCACATCCGTCGGCGATCGCTCAACGTACGTACTACCAGCGTTTCAGCCCCCGTAACCCGGGTACATCATAGAGCATCCAGTGGTATCGCATGCGCAGCTTTGGGAAGGCTTATATCTTTATGACATTCAGGGGTGCGGATCTCGACGCTATCCTGTGTTTCTCGCACCTGCGCTGGGACTTTGTCTTCCAGCGGCCGCAGCAGGTGCTGAGCCGCGCTGCGCGGCAGCACCGGGTTTTTTATATCGAAGAGCCGCGCCAGCTCGACGTCCAGGAGGCCGCCCTCAAAGTGCGCCTTTCCGATGAAGGCGTCCACGTCGTGTCGCCACATCTCCCTCTTGCGCAACATGAAGGCTTTGCGGCGCGCTCGGTGCGCAGCTTGGTGGATGAACTCGTCGGTCGATACAATATCCGCGATCACGTGCAGTGGTATTACACGCCGATGGCGCTGCCCGCGAGCCGCCATCTGAACCGAGCCTGCGTCGTGTACGACTGCATGGATGAACTTGCGCTCTTCAAAAACGCACCGGCGGAGCTGAGCGCACTTGAAAGCGAACTCTTCCGCCATGCGAGCGTCGTCTTCACCGGCGGTCATAGCCTCTTCGAGCACAAACGCCTTCGCCATCACAACGTCCATGTTTTTCCGAGTGCGGTGGACGCGGCCCATTTCGCCCACACCACAGCCAGTGAGGATCCAGCCGACCAACGCAGTTTGAGACGGCCGCGCATCGGTTTCTACGGTGTTTTGGACGAGCGCTTCGACCCGCAGTTGTTGGCAGGTGCTGCGCAAATGCGGCCTGACTGGCAATTCATCTTGATCGGCCCGGTGGTGAAAATCGAACCCAGCGGTCTCCCGCGCGCCGCCAACATCCACTACCTCGGCCAGCGACCGTATGCAAGCCTTCCCGCATACTTGCACCATTGGGATATAGCGTTCTTGCCTTTCGCACGGAACGAAGCGACGCGCTTCATCAGCCCGACGAAAACGCTGGAATATTTGGCGGCGGGTAAACCCGTGATCTCCACCAGCGTTCAGGACGTCGTTGAGCCGTACGGGCAGCGCGGCTGGGTCGCGATCGCGGACGATGCGGCCAGCTTCATCCGCGCCGCCGACACGATCTTGGCGGGGCGCTCGCCAAAAGGTCGGCCGGGAGATATCGAGCGGTTTATCGCCGACATGAGTTGGGACAGCACCTGGTCGCGCATGCAGGACCTCATAACGAGCGCTCGCGGGCATGCGAGGTGTGCGCCGCGACGCCATGATGTGAGCGTGGCGGTCTGAGATGCGACTAACGAGCCAGTACGATTACGTGATCGTGGGCGCCGGTTTCGCGGGCAGCGTTCTCGCGCAACGCCTCGCCGCTGACGCCGGGCGTCGAGTGTTGCTCATCGATCGCCGCAAGCATATCGGCGGCAATGCGTACGACCACTATGACGAGGCAGGCATTTTGATCCACCGGTATGGGCCGCATATCTTCCACACGAACTCAGGGGAGGTCTTCAACTACCTGTCGCGCTTCACCGCATGGCGCCCGTACGAGCACCGCGTGTTGACGAGCGTCGATGGAAAGCTGGTCCCGATGCCCATCAACCTCGACACTATCAATCAGCTGTACGGCCTGCAGTTGAGCAGCGAGCAGCTCGAAGGTTTTTTCCGCGATCGTGCTGAGCCAATACCCGTCGTGAAGACATCAGAAGATGTGATCGTCGCGCGCATAGGCCGCGAGCTGTACGAGAAGTTCTTTCGCAACTACACCCGCAAGCAATGGGCCCTCGATCCCTCCCAGTTGGATGCCTCTGTGACGGCGCGCGTCCCCACCCGCACGAATCGTGACGACCGTTATTTCACGGACAGCTACCAGGCAATGCCAGCACACGGTTACACTCGCCTGTTCGAGAACATGCTCGATCTGCCGAACATCACCCTGGCGCTGGGCGTGGATTACCGCGATGTGAAGAATCACGTCCGCAGTGGCGGTGTCATCTATACCGGACCCATCGACGAGTTCTTCGAGTACCGCTACGGCAAACTGCCCTACCGTTCGCTGCGCTTTGAACACGTCACGCAGGAACGCGAGCGCTACCAGCCCGTCGCGGTCGTCAACTATCCCAACGAGCATGCCTACACCCGCGTCACCGAATACAAACACCTGACCGGGCAGTCGCACCCCAAGACCAGCATCTCGTATGAGTACTCGCAGGCCGAAGGCGACCCATATTACCCGGTGCCACAGCCGGAGAATGCGCGCTTGTACCAGCAATACAAATTGCTTGCGGACACCATGTCGAACGTGCACTTCGCTGGGCGGCTGGGCACCTATAAGTACTACAACATGGATCAGGTCGTCGCGCAAGCGCTTTCGCTGTATGCCAAGATGCACGGTGCGACCTCGTGGATCCCAGCATAGCGCTGTGGGGTGGCGTTGAATGCACCGTCAACAGGCTCGGCAGCGCATACCACGACCAGCTCGAGCGTAACGGTCATGCTGCACGCCCCCAAGATCTGGGTCGTATCGCTGCGCTCGGCATCCGTACTTTGCGCTACCCCGTGCTCTGGGAGCGCATCGCGCCCCACGGTCTCACCTCCGCTGATTGGTCCTGGCCCGATCAGCGCCTCGCGCAGATGCGCCGACTTGGCATCGAACCCATCGTCGGTCTCCTGCACCACGGGAGCGGGCCGCACAATACAGATCTCTTAGATAAGGATTTCGCTCCGAAATTCGCGGCCTTCGCGGAGGCGGTGGCGCACCGCTATCC
>JALYZS010000192.1 GCA_030948745.1 Vulcanimicrobiota bacterium
GCGCAACGTCATGTGGAACTGCATGATGGTACAGGCAGTTCGCTTTGAGCGTAGGTTGCAGCCTTTAGCGGCGGTGAGAGAGAAGCAACAGGCATGGCGTATCATAAGCGTTGGCTCAGCCTCCTGCTCGTGGTCGGCGCATGCTGGGCATGCGCACTGACGGCGGGCTCGGGCATGGTGCATGGCGGTCTGTATGTGACCTCGCTGCCCTCGGGCGCGGCCGTATGGATGGACGGGGCATATCTTGGCACCACACCGTTGCTCGCGGATGCGATCGACAGCGGCCGGCACACGATCACCTTGATCCACGGCGGATGGTCACCGCAGACGGCGTACGCGGACGTCAGCGCTGGTCACATCGCCACCGTGAGCCTGGTGCTCGCGCAGACCGGGGGCACACGGCCTAGCGCGCGCGCGAAAGGCTTGCTCGTCGTTCGGTCGAGCGCGGGCAGCAAGGTGCAGCTCGATGGCGTCGCCTTCGCGGCGGGCAACGATGCCCAGCCCGTGGATGCAGGCGATCACATCCTCAGCGTCAGCAAACCAGGAGCGCCACGCGAGATGCACGTCGTGCACGTCTATCCGCAAGTGACGACCGTGATCAGCGCCGCAGCGACGGTTGCCACACCGCCGGCCGGTCCGGGTGACGACGATATGCTCGCATTGCTCGACCAGTATGTGCCCGTCAACAGCTACACGATGAGCGGTGACGTCATCACGGTGCATCTGCACGGCGTCGAGCTGGAGTGTGCGATCGGCTCGAAGACGTACATGCTCAACGGGCGTCCCGGCACGTTGGGCCTCGCTCCTGCGCTGCTAGGCAAACGCGCCTATCTGCCATTGTCGTTGCTCAAGCGCATCAGCGGCGCCGACAAACCAGCGTCAAAGTGAACGGCGAGCGGCGCTCCCGCTCATAACAGGTCGCCGCGGGCTTCGGGAGAATTTTGCCGCCATGCATTCGGTCTATCTGCAGACCTTCGGCTGCCAGGCGAACGTCGCCGACTCCAACGGTCTGGCGCATCAAGCCTGGACGCTCGGCTGCACCTTCACGAACGAACCGTCGGAGGCCGACATCCTCATCCTCAACACGTGCGCCATCCGCGAGAAGGCGGAGATGCGTGTGTACGGCCGGCTGGGTCAGCTCAAGGCGCTCAAACGTGCGGACAGCAAACTGCTCGTGGCGGGTTGCCTCGCGGAGAAAGATCGCGCCGTCATGCGCAAAAAGGCGCCCTTCATCGACGCGCTGCTCGGGCCGCGCGAATACAACCGCTTCAAACAGCTGCTCGCCGACTGGGGCGTGCCGACCGACCTGCCGCCGCCGCAGACCGAGATGCGCATGCCTTCGCTTGAAGACGATCCCGCGCGCGACGGCGCGCTCGAATTCTCACATCTGCGCGCGCTTGTGAACATCACCCGCGGCTGCGAGAAGTTCTGCACCTATTGCATCGTGCCGTACACACGTGGGCCGTTGGAGAGCATCCCACCGGAAGAGATCGAGGCGCAAGTGCGGCGCGAGATCCGCTGCGGCGCAAAAGAGGTCATCCTCATCGGGCAAAACGTCAATTCCTACCACTACGAATCCGCCGGGGTGCGCTTCGCCGACCTGCTGCGCCGCATCGGCCGGATCGAAGGCCTGCGCAAGCTGACCTTCCTCACGTCGCATCCGCACGACTTCAATCGCGAAGTCGTGGATGCGCTCTCCGAGCTGCCCAATGTGCAGCCGCGGCTGCACTTACCCGTGCAGTGCGGCAGCAACGACGTGCTGCGCGCGATGGCGCGCGTCTACACGATCGAAGAGTATCTTGAGAAGATCGCCTACTTCCGGGAGCGGTTGAGCGGGTGGGCGTTGACCACCGACCTCATCGTGGGGTTCCCAAGCGAGACCGAGGCAGACTTCTTGCAGACGCTAGCGTTGGTGGAGCGCGACACTTTCGAGTATGCGTTCATCTTCGCGTATTCTCCGCGCGCCGGCACGCCGGCCGCGACCATGACGCCGCAAGTCCCGCCGGCCGAGAAGCTGCGCCGGCTGCAAGCGCTCAACACCGCCCAGATGGAGAGCACGAAGCGTTTTCATCAGTCGTTCCTGGGTGAGACGGTGTCGGTGCTCGTGTCCGGCCCCTCGAAGAAAGATGCCACGCGCATGGCCGGCAAGAGCGGTCACAACGTCACCGTCGTCTGGCCGCGCGGGGAACGCAGCGAATACCACGCCTTCGTCGACGTCGTCATAGAGCAGGCCTACAACTGGGGCCTGGCCGGCCGGGTGGCGTAATCGCTCGCACCGGCCGCGCGGCCCACGCGCCGCACGATCAGCGCGCGCTCGTGCCGTCCGCGCGCAGCGCCCCGCTGACCGACGCAGCCGAAGCGATCGGCACCTCACCGCTCTTCGCCCAGTATCTGCAGCTCAAAGCGCAATATCCGCAGGCGCTGCTGCTGTCGCGCGTGGGTGACTTCTACGAGGCGTACGGTGAGGATGCACAAGAGCTCGCGACGGCGCTGAACATCGTCTGCACATCGAAAGAAGCAGGCAAAGGCAAGCGCGTCGCGATGTCGGGGGTTCCGCACCACAGCGTCGATCACTATCTCACCCGGCTGTTGCGCCAGTTGCGCATCGTCGCGATCGCCGAGCAGATGGAAGAACCGGTCCCGAACCGCCTCGTGCGGCGCGAGATCGTGCGTGTCCTCACGCCGGGCACGGTGCTTGAAGAACAATTCCTCAACGCCGAACGCAACAATTTCCTGTGCGCGGTCGTCACCGCCGCGGATACGACTGCGATCGCCGCGGTGGATGTCTCGACCGCCCAGGCGACCGTCACCGTGCTGGAGG
>JALYZS010000215.1 GCA_030948745.1 Vulcanimicrobiota bacterium
CCACGAACGGGTGTGCATCGCGCAGCTGACGAGTGATGAACAGCGCGATGCCGGTCACCGATGCGATCGCAAGCACGACGATCAGCCCTGAGTTGAACCAATCATCGTGTTCCCCGCGCTCGAGCACATACTGCAGCGAGGCGATCCCGACCGTCATGGCGGCCAACGCGATCCAATCCACCCGCTCGCGCGCGCGTCGCAGGTAATCTGGGTCCTCGATGAACGCAAGCGTCATGAAGAACCCCACGATGCCGAGCGGGATGTTGATGTAGAAGATCAGCGGCCAGCTGTAGTTCTGGACGATATAACCGCCCAGCGTCGGGCCGATCGCCGGACCGACCATGGCGGCCAAACCGAAATACGCCATCGACTGCCCACGCCGCTCGGGCGGAAAGGATTCGAACAGGATGGCTTGCGCGGTCGGCAAGAGCGCGCCGCCGCCCAAGCCTTGGATGATGCGGTAGGACACGAGCAACCAGACATTATTGGCCGTGCCGCACAGGAACGAGGCGATGGTGAAGATCGCGATGCAGCCGGCGTAAAAGCGTTTGCGCCCTAGCAGCGCCGTCAGGTAGCCGTTCAACGGCATGATGATGACGTTGGAGAGGATGTAGCCCGTCGCCACCCAGCCGATCTCGTCGATGGACGCGCCCAGGTTGCCGGCCATCGTATTGAGCGCCACGTTGACGATGGACGCATCGATGATCGCCATGATCATCCCGATCATGACCGTCGCGGTGACGAACAGCAACGCTAAGTTGGGTTTGGGCGCGCTGGCGGGCGCACGATGGGCAGCCGGAGGGGCGTGCGTAGCAGACACTTTTTCCTGTTAACACGGCAGGCGCTGCCCGCCCTCTTGCGGCCTGATTAATATCGCAGGGCTTCGGGTCCCCGGGCGTCGAGCATTCTCCAAGCACGACAACAACGCGCGCCCATTATGGTAGGGATCCTTCCAGGCCCCGGCCTTATCGCCGCGAGCGTAGTCCTCGTCCGTGACCGTCGCGTGCCAGTCGCCATGGTTCCAATCGGCTTGCTTGTTGACGATCCACCGCAGGGTCTGCTCAAAGCAGGCGCCATAGACGCCTCGCCCGTTCTCAGCCACATGGCAAGCGCCGAGGGTAATGCCTCGGCCTGCACCCACCAGATCTTATCGCGTTGTTGCGCGGGCGCTCCGAGCGGTCCGCTCTCATAAAAACCCACCGCATGCGCGATCGAACCCGGCCTTGAGACAATATTCATAGACCGCCTCGAAGTGCGCATCCAAAGGGTCCAGCGGCCTGCCGATCGTGCGGCACGCCAACATCACGAGCCAAACCCGCTCGACGTTGTGACCGTACGAGATCTGCGGCGCGGACGTGGGGAGCCCGCGGGGACCGGCGATCGCGGGACTCCAGTCCAGGTTGAAGCGGTCGCCACAGACCGCTTCGTGCGCCATGCCGGGCGTCGTGCAGATGCTGCAGCATTAGGTCGAACAGTTCGCGGGCGAGCCTGCTCGCCGTCTCGTCCCCGGAGGCCACAGCGTACTCGCTCAACGCATAGAGCGCGAAGACCTGACCATACGCCTGCTTCAGGCCGCATGTCGCAGCTGAACCGTCGTGGGCGACCTCCCAGAAATATCCGCCGTTGTCCGGATCGCGCAGACTGCCACGCAAGAAATCAAATGCGTGGCGCGCCATGAGCTCGTGCGAAGGCGTCGCGAACCGGCTGCGGCTGACGCGCGAGAAAAACCACAACATCCGCGATTGGCTGACCAAACGCTTGGGCGCTGGTCCCTTCCAGCGCCACTGCGCGTCGTGATGCAGGGCGAATCGGCCGCGGCGTGGATCGATGAGCCGCGTGCCCCAAGCGGGCAGCACGTTGTCGACGAGCAGACGCTGCAAGAGTTGACGAGCGAGCGTCACGTCAACCGGCGCCGCAGGGGGCGGGCGCGCCGCAACGCCCAAACGGGCCGCCATATATGACCTTCCTACCAAGGCTTCCGCGCCCAACCGCGAACACATTGATGAAGTGGATGGATCAACAGAAAGCCGCTCCCTGCTTCAATGCCTGACGCGCTGATCGCTCTCGACCACGTCGAGAAGTCCTTTCCGCAGTCCCTGAGCGCCCTCACATGGCTGCGCTACCGCGGGGCAGTACCTCGGCGGCGGGTCTTATATGACAT
>JALYZS010000222.1 GCA_030948745.1 Vulcanimicrobiota bacterium
CGCGTCAAGGGCGACTCGATGGTGGATGCGGCCATTCTCGACGGCGATCTCATCTTGGTCTCGCCGCAAGCGGTCGCCGACAATGGCGAGATCGTCGTCGCTGACATCGAAGGCGAAGTCACGGTCAAGCGCTTTTTCAAAGAAGAGAACCGCGTCCGTCTGCAGCCCGAGAACAAATTTATGGAGCCAATCTATACCGATAAGGCGACCATCATCGGCAAGGTCACGGCAGTCATCCGCAAACTCTAGCCCTTCGCCCCCGCTGCTCAAGGCTGGCCACTTCGCCGGCCTTTCTTTTCCAAGGTTCTCCCCGCTTTCGAGCGCAATTGTCGCGATATGGGCGAACGGCCACCCCGCATCGGCATCACGGCGGACGCGCAGCGGACGAGCAATCCGGAGTACTTGCGGTCGTATCGGCGTGCGGTTGAGATGGCGGGGGGAGAGCCCGTGCTGCTCACCCCGCAGCCCGGCCAGGATTCACAAATGCTGGAAGACGTCGATGGCTTGCTGCTGCCGGGCGGCGCGGATCTCGATCCCGTCACTTACGGCGGACGCGAACATCCGACCGTCTTCAAAGCACCCGCACAGCTGGACGACATGGAATTGCAGGCCGCACGCGCCGCCAAGCACGGGGATATCCCGACGCTTGCGATCTGCCGTGGCGTGCAAGTCATGAACGTGGCTTTGGGCGGCACGCTCTGGGAAGACATCCCCGATCAGTACGAGGCCGGTAACGGCTTGAAGCTGCGCCATCTTCAGACGCCCGACCACGGCCGTCAAGAACCGACGCACCCGGTGGATCTGCAGCCCGGCAGCCGTCTGCAGCAATTGTTCGGCGCAGCGACCGTGCACACGAACTCGATGCATCATCAGGGCTTGCGTCGCATCGCGTACGATCTTGTTGTAGCCGGCACCACGCGCGACGGCATCGTCGAGGCGGTCGAAGCGCGCGAGAACCATCCTTACTTCGTCGGCGTGCAGTGGCATCCCGAGGACATGGTGGACGGCGACGAGCCCAGCCGATCGCTCTTCCGCGCGTTCGTTGCAGCGGCTGCGCAACGCGCCCGGCGCCGGTCTCCATCGCGCCCCTGATCGACCGGCGCGGGTGAGCGTCGCCGTCGGCAAACGCATCGGCGATGCGATCTCCGCGCTTGAGTATCGCGTCTTCCCGCTATTGCGGCGCTGGGCCGAAGAAGCGCATCTGGATGCGATACGCGCAGCGGTCCAGATAGCGTTCTACGCCTTCGGCGCCTGGACCGTGGTCGCGTTTTCCCTGTTACCGCGCGGCCCTTTGCTGGAACGTTTTTTCTCCGCCTACCACATCGGTTTCGGTTTCATGGGGCTGGCGTTGGCCGTCGTCTTACCCGAGCGGCTGGCGGCGCGCTTCGGGTACAATCGCGCCGCTGCGGTGGGCACGGGGCTGGTCGCATTTTTGATCTCGATGCCTGAGAACAGCCTGCAGCAACACTTCGAGGATTTCTTAGGGACTATCTCGGCCACGAGCCTGTTCCTTGCGCTCATCACCGGCCTGGTGAGCGGCGAATGTTTTCGTCTAGCGCAGCGGCGCTTCCGAAACGATACGGTTGTGGCAGTGGCCGGCGCGGGTGTCGCACTCATCCTCTTCGGCGGCCTGGCGCTGCTGCAAGTCGACGTCGCCAAGGTGCTCATCGCGGTCACGCATCCGCTCGTCGCCATCGGTGACACCCTGCCCGCGCTGCTCTTGGTCGTCTTCCTGCAGACGCTGCTGTGGTCGGCCGGGATCCATGGGCCAGCTTTTCTGGCGGCAGTCACCACGCCCGTCTATCTGCGGGCATTGGACGAAAACGCGCAGGCATTGCTGCACCACCAGCATCCGCCCTACGTCGTGACGATCATGCTGTTCATCTTCATCTATCCAGGCGGCTCAGGCGCGACGTTGCCGCTCGCCTTTTTGCTGCTGCGCTCGCGGGTGCAACGTCTGCGCAGGCTTGCGCTGGCGTCGTTTCTCCCGAGCTTGGCGAATATCAACGAGCCGCTCATCTTCGGCATTCCGATCGTCATGAACCCGGGTCTCGTGCTGCCCTTCATCGGCATCCCGCTCGTGCTCGCGACGATCACCTTCATCTTTGAGAATTACAATCTCGTGCATCGCACGGCGGTGTGGCTGCCCGGCGCCATCCCCTCATTCATCGCCGCCTGGGTCACGACCAAAGGCGATTGGCACGCGCTCATCCTGGTCGCGCTCAACCTCGCGATCGCCTTCGCCCTGTGGATCCCGTTCTTGCGCGCCTTCGAGCGTGCGGTCGAGACACGACCGGAGACAGAAGAGGAGCTGGTCAAGACTGCGCACGACATCCAAGAACACCAGCGGGCCGAACATCATGCCCCGCTGCGCGGCGGTCTGCAATGAACGATCTCGCACAAGCGCTTGGAACGGCCGCGGAGGGATTCGGCTTCGAAGCCAGCGTCAGCGCGGCGGCGACCGCGGCGCTGGATGAGGTCGCAGGCGCGTGGCGCAAGCGAGACGCTGCCGCGCTGCAGATCGGCGCGAAGGTGACGCGTTGCTTCCGCCAAGCGCGTCTGACCGAAGCGCATTTGGCAGGGACGACCGGGTACGGCTACCATGACGCGGGCCGCGAGGCGTTCGAGTCGTTGCTCGCGGCCACGCTAGGCGCGCAGACCGCGTTCGTCCGGCTGCAACTGGCCAGCGGCACGCACGCGATCGTCGCAGCGGTGCGCGCGTTGCTGGGCGGGGATGGCCGGCTCGTGTCGTTGACCGGGCCGCCTTACGACACGCTGCGCATGGCGCTTACCGAACCGCTGCAGCGCGAGGATGCGATCCGCTATCGCGAGGCCGTGTGGGATCACGGCAGCGCGCCTGACGCGTACAG
>JALYZS010000228.1 GCA_030948745.1 Vulcanimicrobiota bacterium
GTCTGGGGGAGGCGGGCGACCGGGGCGGCCCCAGCGGCGACCTGTACGCGTATATCAATGTAGCATCCCACGACATATTCCAACGCAACGGACCGGACATCAGCTGCGAAACCGCGGTGTCGTTCACCCAAGCCGCGCTCGGCGCCACCTTGGAGATCGAAGCATTGGACGGCAGTGCGACGCTCAAGCTGCCGGCCGGCACACAGACGGGCACGACTTTTCGCATCGGCGGCCGGGGCTTGCCGAAGATGCGCGGCCACGGCCGCGGTGATCTCATCGTCGAAGTGCGCGTCAGCGTGCCCAAGCGTTTGACCCGCAAGCAGCGGCAGCTGCTCGAGGAGTTCGCGCGCGCGGGCGGCGATGAAGGTGAAGACAAACCGCTTCTGAGCAAAGTGCGCGAAGCTTTCGGCAGTGAGTAAAAGCGGCGCGACATGGCGCCGCTTCCAACTTCTGGTCCCCGTCGAGCAGGCCAGCCAAGCGGCGGCGCTGCTCGAGAACGCGACCGGTTGTGCAAGCGCAACCGAGATCGGCCGCAGCGACGCTGCGGTCAGCGTGTACGCGCCGGCTCGTGGCGCCAGCCGTGCCCGCGCACACGTCGTCACGGCGCTGGCACGCGCTCGGCGTCGCGCGCTGTTCGAGCGCATCGAGCTGCGCGAGGAATCGATCGCCGAAGACGCGTGGAGCTCGAGTTGGAAACGTTTCTTCCGTCCGGCGCGCGTCGCCGATCGGCTCTATGTCGTGCCCACCTGGCGGCGCGACTTCGAGGCGCCGCGCGGCGCGGCCCAGCTGTTCATCGATCCCGGCATGGCGTTCGGCACGGGACAGCACGCGACGACGCGGCTTGCCATCAAGCTCAGCCTCGACGCGACGAAATGCGGCAGCATCGTGCTCGACATCGGTTGTGGTTCCGGCATCGTCGGGATCGCGGCCGCTCTGGCCGGCGCCGCGGTCCACGCGAGCGACGCTGACTCGATCGCCGTGGCCGCCGCGAAGATGAACTTCGATGCGAACGGCCTGCGACCGCAGGCACTGCGCCGCTACCGCGGCGTGCCTCCGAGTTTTCCACGCGCTGATGTCATCATCGCGAACATCACCGCTCGCGTGCTCGCACCGATGGCGCAGACCCTAGCGGCAAAGCTGAAGCCGCGGGGACGACTGATCCTGAGCGGATACGCGGAGCGCAGCCGGCGTAGCGTGGAGGCCGCGATGGCGGTCGCGGGCCTGCGCGTGCGCGAACAGCGCTCGGACGGTGGCTGGATCGCGCAGGTGTACAGTAGATGAGCGCGCCGCGTTTTTTCGTCGCGGGTCCGCTCGCTGCCGGCGCAGCGGTGACGCTGCAGGACGAGGATCTGCGCCACGCACGACTCGTGCTGCGCTTGCAGCCAGGCGATGCTGTGGTGGTCGTCGGCGACGGGGCCGCATGGGATGCACGGGTCAGCGCTCTCGGCGCAGGTTGTGCCTCGGTGGAGGTGACGGGCAAATGTCGAGAGCCTGCGCACGAACTGCCGCAGACGGTGACGATGCTGCAGGCGGTCCCCAAGGGGGCGAAGATGGATTTCGTCATCGAAAAAGCCGTCGAGCTGGGCGCCGCCCGGATCGTGCCGGTGCGGTGCGCGCGCTCGTATGCCGACCTCTCGCAATCCAAGCTGCGACGGTGGCGCATGCTCGCACGCGCGGCTGCGCAACAGTCGCGCAGGCTGCGCATTCCGGACGTTGAGTCCGCATCGACGTGGGCCTCGGCAGTCGAGCGCTTCGCTCCCGGCTGCGAGTTCTTGCTCGCGCACGAGGGCGCAGCACGCGGGTCGCTGCGCACAGCGCTCGGTGACACGCAGCTGCCGCTCACTCTTGCGGTCGGTCCTGAGGGTGGGTTCACGCAGGATGAGCTCGACCTGGCAGTGCGCGCAGGTGCGCGCATCGTCTCGTTGGGTCCGACGATACTGCGCACAGAAACTGCGCCGCTCGCGCTGCTCGCGGCGGTTGCATGCGCACGCGACTGGTGGTGACGTCGCAGCAGGTTAATGCGGCGCAGCTAGGAATCAATCACGAGTGGCACACGACCATGCTGTCTCGGTCGTCATACCGACATACAACGAAGCGGGCGGCATTGAACGGTTGATCGCGGCGCTCGACGCGATGTTCACAGGCGCAGGTATCGATGCCGAGATCGTCATCGTCGACGATAACTCACCGGATGGCACTGGAGCGATCGTCGACGCGTTGGCCTCTCGCTATCCGGTCCGCTGTCTGCACCGCGCCGGCAAGCTCGGGCTCGCCTCTGCCGTCATCGACGGATGGGCCACCTGTTGCTCACCGATCCTCGGCGTCATGGACGCGGATTTCAGCCACGACCCCGCCATCATTCCCGACATGGTGCGTGCCATCCAAAGCGGTGCATACGAGCTCGCGATCGGCAGCCGCTATATCCCCGGCGGCGGCATCACGAACTGGCCCTGGCGGCGGCGCGTGACATCGCGCGTCGCGATCATGATGGCGATGCCGCTCACGCCGGTGAAAGACATCACCTCCGGATACTTGTTCTGCCGCCGCTCCGTCATCGAAGGCGTGCAGCTGGATCCGATCGGATTCAAGATCGGCCTCGAAGTCATCATGAAAGGGAAGTACCGAAACGCGAAGGAAGTGCCATATGTTTTCACCGACCGCCGTGTGGGCTCAAGCAAACTCAATTCCGGCGAGATCGTCAACTATCTGAAGCAGCTCGTGAAGATCTACGCCGGGGCCGGCCGCGGACCGCGCGCCGAAGCGCCCTCGACCGAGCCGGCCAAAGGGCAGGAGTAGACGACTCGTGGCACCGACACCGAACTGGTTACGCCGCCGAGGTGCGCGTCCCGAAGCGACCGTGGACACGCTGTGGGAGATATGCCCAGGCTGCGGTGAGCGTCTCTACAAGAAGGATCTTGCCGAGCGGATGCGCGTGTGCTCGCGCTGTGGGCACAACCTGCGTTTGGGAGCGCTCGACCGTATCAGCATGCTCGTCGACGGCGATTTTCATGAGATCGCGACCAACCTATTCACCGGCGACCCGCTGCAGTGGACCGATCGCATGCCGTACGAAAGCAAGATCGCGGGCGATCGCACGAAATCCGGGCTGTCCGAAGCGATCGTCGTGGGGCTGTGCAGCATCGACGAGGTCGCCGTCGGTCTCGGCGTCATGGATTTCAACTTCCGCGGCGGCACCATGGGCAGCGTCGTCGGCGAAAAGGTGACGTTGCTCATCGAGGAATGCGCGCGTCGCAAGGTGCCCTGCGTGCTGGTGTGCACGTCCGGGGGAGCGCGCATGGAAGAAGGCATGATCGCCCTCATGCAGCTCGCCAAAACGACCGCCGCCGTGGCACGATTCTCCGAGCTCAGCCTGCCGCTCGTCACCGTGCTCACTGACCCGACGACCGGCGGGGTATCGGCATCCTTCGGATTTCAAGGCGATGTCATCATCGCCGAGAGCGGCGCCGCGATCGGCTTCGCCGGCCGGCGCGTGATCGACCAGACCATCCGCCAAAAATTGCCGGAGGGCTTCCAGTCGGCTGAGTTTCTGCTCGAGCACGGGCAGGTCGACATGGTTGTGCGCCGCGCCGAACTCAAAACCGTGCTGGGCCGCTTGCTGCGCTTCCTGGCGACGGGCACGGTAGCGGCATGAACGTCATCGTCGAGCTGGAGAAGCCGCTGTTGGAGCTTGAGGCCAAGATCACCGACCTCAAGAAACTGAACGAGACGCAGCGCGTCGACTTCTCTTCCGAGATCGCCGCGCTCGAGGAGAAAGCGCGCCAGCTCAAGGTCGAGATCTTCGGCAACCTCACGCCCTGGCAGCGCGTGAATCTGGCGCGGCATCCGCGCCGCCCGCTCGCCCTCGACTACATCAACAGCCTCGACAGTTTCACCGAGCTGCATGGGGACCGTATGTACCGGGATGACCGCGCGGTCGTCGCGGGCTACGGATACCTGCGCGGTCTGCCGATATTCGTGATTGGTGAGCAAAAAGGCCGTGACACAAAGGACAATCTGTTCCGCAACTTCGGGATGCCGCATCCGGAAGGTTACCGTAAGGCGCAGCGCGTCATGCGTCTGGCAGAGAAGTTCCATCGTCCTCTCGTCACCTTCATCGACACGCCCGGCGCGTATCCAGGCATCGGTGCTGAGGAGCGCGGCCAGTCCGAGGCCATCGCAGCGTCCCTCAAGCTGTTGGCCGGACTGCGAACGCCCGTCGTCGTCAATATCATCGGCGAAGGCGGCAGCGGCGGAGCGCTTGCGATCGGCATCGGCGACCACATCGTGATGTTGCAGCACGCGGTCTATTCGGTCGCGTCGCCTGAGGCCGCAGCCTCTATCTTATGGCGCGACGCCTCGCGCGCGGAAGAAGCCGCCAAGCGTCTGCGACTCACCTCGGACGAGCTGTTCGAATTCGGGATCACCGACGAGGTCGTCGCCGAACCGCTCGGTGGCGCGCATCAAGATCCGCAGAAGACGATCGATGACGTGCTCAGCGCCGATCGCCGTGCGCTCGAGCGTTTGAGCCGCCTGCGCAACGATGAACTCGTCGACCGTCGGTATGAGAAATTTCGCCGCATCGGTTCGCATCAGGAACTGGTGCATGACAGCGCGGCGCGGTAGCCTTCGTTTCAAAATCGTTCGCTTCGCGCGCGAGCCGCGCGTGTACGGCGAGCGTCTCTCGTCGGTCTGGCGCGTCACGCTGCGCAGTGCGTCCATCGCCGGCCGCGCGATCTTTGCCGTCGCCTTGCTATTCGTCGCCGGAACGCTCGGCGCGCAAGTCTGGCGCGTCGGGGCGGAGAACGTCCGCCTGCACCACGCGATCGTCGCAGCCGAGCGTGACAACGGCCGGCTCGCGCACAGCGTGGACAACCTGAGCTCGCGTGTTCACAAGCTGCACGATCCCGAGTACCTCGTGCCGCTTATCCACGAACAACTGGGTCTGACCAAGCCGCACGAGATCTTCGTCCAAGTGAAAGGCCAGACCGCCATCCCCGCGCAGCAGTAAGGCGCATGCTGCAACAACGCGGCAGCGTCGTGCACTGTAGCCGCTTCGGCTGCATCGTCAAGCTTGCGGATGGTCGCTTCGCTCTGTTGCCGGCGGACGAAGAAGACATCGACACCGTGCGCCGCGCCGCCGGGCTAGGGCGACACCCGCAATTCCCGTTTTACGTCGTCGAAGAACAAGGCCGCCGCGTGCGGGTCAGGATGGCGCTCGAGCGGCGCGTGGAAGAAGCGCCGCAAAGGCCGGCGAGCGCGGCGGCGCGGTTGTCGGCGTCCCTAGAGCACAAGATCATCGACTTCTGGCGTCAGGCCTCGGAGTGGGACCGCAATGCCGGCCGCGTTGAGGAAGAGGAACCCGTATTGCGCCGGGCTGATCGACTGCTGCCCTTCGAAGTGCGCACGCATAAACAGCAGCGCGAGTCGCCGAAGCGGGCACGGCGTCCGAAACGCTGACGCTATTCTGCGATCGGATCGGCTGGCACGTGCGCTTGGAGCGCTTCGTACAGCGCGATGACGCGCGTGCAGGTCTCAGCGTCGAAGTTGGCTGGCGCTTCCTGAATGCGCTGCGCCAACATCGCCCGCAGCCGCTCGCCGGCGGCAAGTCGCGTCTTGTCGTCTTTGGCGTTCTCAAACTCGTCGACCGCGGTCTCAAGTTCTGTGCTGGCCGCACGCAGCGAGCGTAATTCACGCAGAGTCTGTTGTAAGATGTCGGCTGCCATGAGGCTGCCATTCTTGATACACTGCGCCGAAACATCGCGCTATTTTTTATCATCGAAAGGCTCGCCGCCGGGGCTGACAGAAAAAGGCGAGGCGTCCATCAGGGCGCTCGGCACAGGGCCGGCTTCGGTCACTTCGGAGTGCGAAGCCGTGCGACCGCCATTTGGGAGGGTCCATCATGTTGTTGAGAAGGCTTAGCCGCGTTCTTTTTTTGCTATGCACGCTGTTCGCGATCGTGTGGAGCGCTTCGTCGGCCGGCACGACAGGGAACATATCGGGCCATATCGCTGATGCGCAGGGCAACCCGATCAGCGCCGCGCGCGTGACCGCAAGCTCGCCCTCACAGTCCGCTACCACCCAAAGCGACAGCCACGGTTTTTTTTCGATCCTGAATCTTTCCGCGGACACGTATTCGGTCACCGCGACCAAAGACGGCTACGAGACCCAGACCCTCGCCGGCGTGACGGTCCAAGCCAGTCAGACCACGGGCGCGAATATCGTCCTGCCGAGCGCGACCAAAACACTCGGGAAGGTGGTCACGACCGCTGCCGCGAGCGTCGTGAGCAAGACGGTCACCGCCGACTTGTATTCGGTGAATGCTGCCGCGATCAACTCCTACCAGGGGAGCGCTGGTGGCGCCGAGACGCTCTACAGCCAGAACTCAGTCGCTGGATCACTGCCGGGCGTGGTGCGTTCGGTCGGCAGCGGCGGCGGCTACTTCGGCAACGGAACGCTGAGCTTTCGTGGCGGTTCGACGGACCAAGTCGGCTTCGAGCTCGAGGGAATCCCTCTCAACCGCGGTTTTGACGCCGCCAACGCGACGTCGTTCGTGACCAATGGTCTAGCCAGCCTGGAGGTCTACACGGGTGGCGAGCCCGCCGACGCCGGCCGGTCGATGTCTGGCTACATCAACGAAACCATTCAACGCGGCAAATATCCCGGTGGCGGGGACCTCACCGGCATCATAGGCAGTCCGACCTTCAACCACACGATCCAAGCCGACGTGTATGGGGGCACGCCCGATCTTCGTTTTACGTATTACGTGTCGGCGTTAGCTGTCAATTCAGGCTACAGCCTTGTCGACCGCTCTAACCTTGATAACGCGACGCTCAATATCCCAGCAAACGATCCCGGCTGCGGGGCCTTCAATACGGAACTCTTCTTGAACACGGTCGAAGCCGCGAGCATTGACTGTTCCGTGCCGCACCAATTCAATGTGCCGATCTCCCAGGCGGCATGGCAAGGTTTCGTCAACCCGTACGCCTCGATACGCGACACGGTGACAAACCTGCATTGGTCTATTCCGCACAGCGGCCTGCAAGACGATGTGCAGGCCCTGTATGTGGTCGGCGGCACCGAGACGCCGTTCCTCTACGCCGGTACCGGGCTTGACCCGGCATTGTTCTTCGAGGGTGTCGGGGGCAGCGTGGACAGTCAAAATCGATTACTGTGGCCCACCGGCACGCCGTATACCGGCGGCCTCAACCAGCCTTTCAATCCGAACGCCTTCGGCACGTACACCTGGCCGTCGTCACAAGGCAGCACGGGTCCGATTCCACAGTGGTACGTCGACGGTCAGACGACGGAGACCGCCATCGAAAAACTGAGTTACACGCGATCGCTGACGAACTCGTCGTTTTTACGCGTGTACGCATACGCTCTGTATTCGACCTGGAACTTCGACCAAGCGACGAACGGCTTCTTGGGCGATTCGTTCTACCAATTGCACGACCACGCGACCGGCTACACGGCCAACTATCAGAACCAGATAAGCGCCCAGCACCTGCTGAGGCTGGACGCCGATTACACGAAAGACCTGACGTTGCGCTACAACTATGCGGCGAATTTCTTCCCGGATGGCACCGTCTCGTGCGGAAGCCTGGCGACGAACACACTCAATCCATGTAATCCGGGCGACAATGTGGCCCAGATCGGCGGGCCGTATGCGTATTGGAACGACATCGGCCCCGTCAACGTCGATCTGGCGCTCGCCGACAGTTGGAAGCCCAGCGACAGGTGGCTGTTCGATCTGGGCGCGCGTTGGGACCAGTTCCGCGTGCCGCTCATGCCGCTGCAGATCACGGGCCCGAACGGCATCGCCGAACAGTCGCAAAACCAATTCGGCTATTGTCTGCATGGTTACGCGTACGGGGCAGGCGAGCCGTGTAATGCGTACCTCACGCTCTTGCAAAACGGTGCGACGTGTCAACAGAACAACGTCGGGCCGGGCTGCGGCAACTGGACCGACGTCTCCGGCACGCAGATCTTCAACTATTTGAGCCCCCGCTTCGGGGTGACCTATACCGTATCGCCGCGTCAGGTGTTGCGGGCATCTGCAGGCAGATACGTCCAACAACCGGAGACGTTTGGCACCGAATACAAAGCCGCGCCTTGGTTCGGAGTGCAACAGACGGCCTCCATTCTCAACCGCTTCTACGATCCGCTCAACTTCACAGCGGTGCATGATTTGCGGCCCCAGGACAGCACCAACTACGACCTCTCGTTCGAGCAGGATTTCAGCAGCGGCCTGTCTGCGAAGATCACCCCGTACGCGCGCGTGACCCGCGGCCAAATCCTGAGCATCCCCGTCAATCCGCTGCAGCCCACGTTCGTCACCGGCTACAATTTCGGCGCCGCCCGCATCAAAGGTCTGGAGTTCCTATTACGCAAGAACCGGACAGGCGCCGACGGCTTGGGTGGCACCCTTTCTGCGACCTATACTGACTCCAAGATCCGATTCGAACGTACATTAGCAGGCAGCGGCAACGTCATCGATGTCATCAACAGCGCGATCACGGCTTATAACACGCAATACGGCACGTCCTTCCCGCTCGAAGATCCGAACGGTTACTACTCGCCGTCGCTCGTGCAAGCGCCTGGATCAACCGGCGGCTCCTACGATGTCCGCTGGGTGGTCAATCTCAACCTCGATGAACGGACGCATGGTTTCGACATCACTCCGGGCTTCACGTATCAATCGGGAAATCCGTACGGCGATCCGCAGGCTTTCCCCGATTCGCATTGCCCGGTTATGGGCGACGCGACAACGCCGGGTAATTTTCCAGGCTGTCTGCCGAATCCCAACGGCGTGACACCGCTCACCTATGGTCCCGATCCGTATACGGGAAAATTCGACCAGCTTGGCTCATTGAAAGGGCCCTCGTGGCTCACCATGAACCTCGGAATTTCTCACGACCTCGGGAAGAATGCGAAGGCGAGCTTTTTGTGGACGAATGTCTTCACGGTCGTGCACAACCAAGGGTATGCCTGGGAATTCCCAAACAAGGACAACGTGATTTCCTATGGCGACAACTCGTTTTTCACCTTCCCGCTCGGTGCGAGCGTAGACACGGGCGTGCCGACGATACCAGCGTATTTCGGCGACAACTACGCAGCCTACATTCCGAGTGGGCTTATGCCAATGCGAGAATTCGTTTTCAGCGTTTCCACCAAGTTATAGACGAGCATCGCAAGCGGGCGCTCTGAGAGCGTCCGCTTCGCCTTTTACGCCCGGCCGCTCCAGCGCGCGAAGGTGCGGTAACGCTGCATGAGGGCGTCGAACTGCTGCTTTATCTCGGCGGCCTCTCTGCGGTGCCCCTCCAACGGCGGGCCTTGCGAGAGCAAGCCGAAAGCGTCGATCAGGGTCTGCAATCGCTCGCGCAACCGGTCGGGACGCCACTGGTCGTCTTCAGAGTTGCGTGGGTTCGACGACAGCTCGGCGGACAGCGCGCGCGCCTCGTTCAGCCGTGCCTTCAGGGTCTGCGTTTGGGATGATCCACGGCTCAGCGCATCCGATTGCAGCTGCCGTGCAAGCGCACGACGATAGTCATCGAGTGCGTTCAGCGCACGATCCACCTGCGTCAACTCGTCGTACAACGAGCGCAGAAAGTCGTGACGCTCGACGTACTGCGCTTGCGTCCACGTCGCGCGCGGGTCGGGCTTCACCTCGAGCGTGCGTTGCTGGGTCATGTCGCCTGCGCGCAAGGTCAATCTGTAGGCGCCTGGTATGACTGACGGGCCGTCAGCGCCGCCCTGATTCCATCCCTTGGCGCTCAGCCACGGCACGGCCCCGTCTTCGGCCAGATCCCACGAGAAGCGATTCCACCCCGCCTGGTTAGGAGCGGTCGTGTGCACGATCTCATGCCCCGAGGCATCGCTGATCGTAAGCGTCGGTTTCGTCTTGGCCGCGCGCGCTTGATAAAAGGTCAGCAACGCGCCCGCGGGCGGATTCTCGCCGGCGAAGAAATTGCTCGCCGCGCAACACTCGCCGGCTTGCGTGCCGTATTCGCCAGACCACCAGCGATAGAAATTGTACGCGGTGCGGGGCTGGAAAAACGCGAACCCGCCGCGCGCAGCATCCGCGCCGTTCTCGATCGAGCTCAGGTCGTCGAGGATGAAAAAGCCGCGGCCGTGTGTCGCGATGAGCAGGTCGTTCGCGGCCGGCTGGACGCGCATGTCGTGCACCGACACGGTGCCGAGGTTCAGCTGCAGGCTGCGCCAATGCTGACCACGGTCGAAGCTCACGCGTACGCCGTGTTCGGTTCCGGCGTACAGAATGTCCGGGTTGTGCACGTCCTGGCGGATGACGCGCACGAAGTCGTCACTGGCGAGATCACCGTTCAGCGCTTTCCAGCTCGCACCGTAGTCGTCGGTGGCGAACGCGTAGGGCGCTGGGTCACCCATCACGTGCCGGTCCACCACCACGAAGGCGCTGCTCGCGGCATGCGGCGAGGCCTCGATGCTATCGATGCGCCCGTATGGTCCGACATGCGGCGGCGTCACGTCGCGCCAGTGGTTGCCGCCGTCGCGCGTGACATGCACGAGCCCGTCATCGCTGCCGGTCCAGATGACGCCGTCGGCGAGCGCCGAAGGCGCGATGTCCAAAAGCGTGTCGTAGAACTCCGCACCCGAGACATCGGTGTTGATGGGACCGCCTGCGACCTGCTGATGTGCGGCCTCAGCGCGGGTGAGGTCGGGGCTGATCTGCTTCCAATGCAGTCCGCGGTCGGACGTCTCGAAGACCACGTTAGCGCCGAAATACGCGACGTGCGGATCGCGCGGCGAGAGCGCGATGGGCGCTTCCCATTCGAAACGGTATGGCAGGCCCGCCAAGGGCGCCCCGTTGGTGTCATGCAGATAGGGCGTGACGTCGAAATTCTGACGCGACGTCAGCGAATAGACGCCCAGCTGGCCGTTGAGATCGCGCACGCCCACATTCCACACGAGCTGCGGATCGAGCGGATCCGGCCAGACCCATGACCCGTCGCCGTCGTTGCCCACGTCGCGCCAATCGCGGTTCAGTATGCCGAGCTGGCTCAAGCTGTCCGAAGGACCGCAGTACGCGTCATTGTCTTGCATCCCGCCGCACACGTGATACGGGTTTTGCCGGTCGTAGCCGATGTGGTAGATCTGCGCGATGCTGACGTTATACCGTTGGTCCCACACGTTGCCGCCGTCCAGGCTGATCGAGGCGCCGCCGTCGTTAGCCTCGATCATCCGCTTGCCATCCGCAGCGATCCACAGACCATGATGGTCTTGGTGCACGGCCCCACGCAGGTCGTGAAACGTGTGGCCGCCGTCCTTGGACTCGACGAGGTCCTCCGAGAGGAAGAACACGTGGTTCGGATCGCGCGGATCGACTTCTACACGGCTCATGTAAAACGGACGTTGGTTGATGAGCGTATCCGCGCTCATCTGGCGCCAATGGTCGCCGCTGTCATCCGAGCGCCACAGCGCGCCCGCCTGCGATTGGATCAACGCGTACACGCGCCTCGGGTCGCCCGGTGCGATCGCGACGCCGATGCGGCCCATCCTGCCGTTGGGCAGACCGTGCCCGGTGAGGCGCTGCCAGGTGACGCCGCCGTCTTTGGAGCGATACAGCCCGTCGCGATCCCCGCCGCTCGTGAACGTCCACGGCAGCCGGCGCAATTGCCATATCCCGGCGAACACGAGCTTCGCGCGCGTGCGGTCCCACGCCAGATCGCTTGCGCCACTCGCTGGTCCGACGCTCAAGGTGTGCTGCCACGACTTGCCGCCGTCGCTCGTGCGATACACGCCGCGCTCGCCGCTGTCCTTATAGGGATCGCCGAGTGCAGCCACGAGCACGACATCGGGATTGGCCGGGTGGATGAGCACGCGCGAGATCAATGCGGTGCCATCCAAGCCGCGCCGCACCCAGGTATCGCCACCGTCGCGCGATTGCCATACGCCGTCGCCGAGCGTGATGTCATTGCGAGGCTTTGATTCGCCCGTGCCGACCCAGACGATGCGCCGGTCCGAAGGCGCCAAAGCGATCGCCCCGATCGACGCGCTCGGCTGTTTCGAAAAGACGTCGACCCACGTCGCCCCGCCGTCGCGCGTGCGATAGACGCCTCCGCCTGCGGCTCCCATGTAGTACAGGAACGGGTCCGCATCGCTGCCAGCCACCGCGGCGACACGTCCGCCGGCGACCGCAGGGCCGATCGAGCGCCAATGCAGGCCGGCGAAGTCCAGGGCGCCGTTCGAGGCAGCGGCTGCGCTCGCGTGACCACAGGCCAGGATACAAAAGAAGAAGCCCAAGCGCATGAGCGTCGGGCCGAGTAAAAATCGTGCGAACGAGAGCGCGTGCTCAGCCTTCCATTGACTGCAGATAGTGCTGATCGAAAGCATACAGCAATCCTTCCTGATTCGCATACGGCCCAGGCGTGTACGCTCGTGACCGGATGCCGGCCTGCGAAAGCTCGCACACGTGCCAGTCCTGCCGGTTCGTCATATCCCAGAACTCCACCGCGTCACGAGGATCGAAACCGGGCTTCGCGATGGTCGTAGGGTCGAACAACCACTTGCAAATGACCTCTGTACGGTCGACGGCGACCGGACGCGCGAAGTGCGCCATGATGTAATCCGGGTGCAAGCTCAATAGCAGCGAGGGGAAGATCGCATAGTAGTAGACATGATTGAGCTCATCGCCGGCGACGTCGCCCAGCGGCGGCAACGTGCTGTGGCCGCTCATGGTCATGCTCGAACCGTTCTCCCGGAATTCCATGAAGCCGCCGAGGAACGGACCCTGGCCCAGATCGTTGCGGCCGCTTTGGTAAGGCGTCAACTTCTCGAGCGCCGGATGCACGAGCGGGCAATGGTAGCATTCCGAATAGTTCTGGAAGACGAGCTTCCAATTGCAGTGCAAATCGTAGCTGATACTGTGCGCGGCGTTGGTCCTGCCGATGTGCCACTTGGCGAAGCGGCCGATGAGCGGCGCGAAGACCTGCTCGAAGGGCTGCGGGTTGGGGTCGAGGTTGACGAAGATGAAGCCTTCCCACACGGCTAACGCCGCTTGTTTCAGCGGCCACTCGGCGCGGTCGAACGCCTCGACGTCCTGCATGTTGCGCGCGGCGACGAGCTGGCCGTCCAAGCCGTAGGTCCAAGCGTGGTACGGGCACACGATCGAGCCCGAGAACTTGCCTTGGGCGTCGGTGCACATGCGGGTACCGCGGTGGCGACACACGTTGTAGAGCGCGCGCAACGTGCCGTCGTTGCCGCGCACGACGATGATGCTCTCGTCGAAAGGCTCGGCCAAGAAGTAGCTCCCGGGTGCGGTCACTTGCTCGAGTCGTCCCACGCAAAGCCAATGCCGGTTGAAGATCCGCTCGCGCTCGCGACGGAAGATATCGTCGGCCGTATAGTATTCGCGCGGCAAAGTATGGGCCCGTGCGGGTACGCTGGTTTTCGTGAAGACTGCCATGCTGTGACCTCCCGCCCATCTTGGGCGCAAGCCTGCACTCATTCGCCATCGCAAATCCGTAACCATTCGGGCGATGATTGGAGGTGTCGACTGCTTGTGGCCCAAGAGCCCGCTTGTGAGCACGTCGGATCATGTGGACGAGCCTGCTTGTGGTCTTTCTAGCAGGCCCCGCCATCACATATGCTGACGACGTGCAGCCGACCGCGACGCCGCAGCCGCGCACTGGTCGTGGCCCGGGGTGTGGCTGAAGTCGACCTATCAAGTCGCTGACAACACGATCGTCGGCACGAACCGTGAGGGCTACCGTCTGAAGTATGCACTCGACAACGGACCGCTTGCAGTGCACGCCGCGTTCGCGGTATTCCATCAGATCGAACCCGCGTCGATGGACAACGCGCACCAAGCCGGTTTCGTCGAGGGTTTCTTTTTGCCGCAGCGATCTGGCTTCGCGACGCTTGGGCGTCAGAAACAGGTGGCGCTGTGGGCCGCCTGGCATCCGCAGTTCGGCGACGTCGCGGTGGACTGGTCGACGACATGATGCATCGCGATTTCAACCCGGCCCAACCGCAGGACGCCGTGACCTACGAGGCGCCGCAGGTGGTGTTCAGCTACAAACGCGCGCTGAACAAGTCAGCGCTGCTGGATGCCGGCATAGGAC
>JALYZS010000301.1 GCA_030948745.1 Vulcanimicrobiota bacterium
CGTGTGCAGACCCCGCTCGGGGTGGCGCTGCGCACGCTGTGCTTCGTCCATCTGCAGGTGCGCCGAATCTCGCAGCACGAGCTCAGCGACCTCCTTGGTCGCCTGCGTCGCATAGATCGGCCCGTGAAAACCTTGCTGCGTCAGCGCCGGCAGGTAGCCGCAGTGGTCGAGGTGGGCATGCGAGAGGATGACGGCGCTCAGCGTTTCGGGGTGCACGGGCGGGGGCGTCCAGTTGCGTTCGGTGAGATCGCGCAAGCCTTGGAACATGCCGCAATCCAGCAGCACTCGCGCGCCCGCATCCGTCTCGAGCAGATGCTTGCTGCCGGTTACGACCCCGGCTGCGCCGACAAACGTGAGGTGGGCCATGTCTGCTCCTGTGTCGATTGCGGTTCTTGAAAGGTCGACGGATGTTTGTAGTGGCCTTGCTGATAGGCGTGGATGCAGCGCTGGACGAGCGCGTGCGGGTCTGAGTCATAGAGCAGCTTCGCGCCGGTCTCTTTTTGCAGCCGCGGAACGATGCGCTCCACGTCGTCCGCGATGCCGCCTGTGTTGGTGAGCACCCCGATCAGTTTGCCCTCGTCATAGGCGATGGCGAACTCGCCCAAAGTGCCGGAGTGGCCGCCGGCGATGATCACGATGTCGGACGAGTGGATGTTGTGCACTTCGCGACCCATGAGGCCGCTGCCGGTGAAGATGATCACGTCGTATGCATCGACCGGTGAAGCATACTTGATGACGTGTTCGCTGCGCGACAACGCGGGTGAGACGCCGACCGACAGCCCGCCGTTATCGCGCGCTCCACGCGCGCAGTCGTACGGCAGACCTGGACAGGCGCCGGTGATGAGCACGCAGCCGGTGCGCGCGATGGCGACGCCCAACTGGTAGCAGCGCTGCCGGACTTCATCCTCGAGCACGCCGCCGGCCGAACCCATCATGCCGATGGTGCGCACCGTCGGATCGTTGGACGGGTCGTAGGATGGATCGGCGTCTGCGGCGACCTGACCGCCCGTGTACGGCCGCACTTCTTGACGCGCTGAACTCTCGCCATCACTGAGATGTTGCATCCTAGGTTGCTTCGGTCCGATTCGCGCACGCGCCTGCGGGCGAGGCTTCGCGCGCTCCTACGCATAACGTGAGCAGTGATGCATATCCGCAGCAACATACGCAACATCGGTATCGTCGCGCACGTCGATCATGGCAAGACGACGCTCGTCGATGCCATGCTGCGCCAGGCCGGCATCTTCCGCGACCCGAGCGCGATGGGCGACCGCATCATGGACAGCAACCCCATCGAACGCGAACGCGGCATCACGATCCTGGCCAAGAACACCGGCATCGTCTGGAACGACATCAAGATCAACATCGTCGACACGCCCGGCCACGCCGACTTCGGGGGCGAGGTCGAGCGCGTCTTGCAGATGGTCAACGGCGTGCTGCTGCTCGTGGACGCAGCCGAAGGCCCACTGCCCCAGACGCGTTTCGTGCTGCGCAAGGCGCTCGAGCAAGACCTGCCCGTCATCTTGGTCGTCAACAAGATCGACCGCAAAGATGCGCGACCCGCCGAGGTTCTGGATGAGGTCTTGGCGCTGTTCATCGATATCGGCTGCGCCGATCACCAACTCGATTTCCCGGTCATCTACACGAACGCGCGCGAAGGCACCGCCACGCGCGATTTGGCAAGTGTCGCCACGAGCATCGACGCGCTCATGGAGACCATCATCAACTACATCCCGGAACCGCCCGGCGACGACGAAGGGCCGTTCCAAATGCTCGTCTCCAACATCGATCACAACGAGTATGTGGGCCGCATCGCGATCGGACGGATCTTTCGCGGCCGCGTGAACAAGGGCGAGACGGTGGCGCGCATGTCGCACGGCGACCAGAGCCTGCACCGGGTGACCGGTCTGTACGACTTCTACGGTCTGACGCGGCGCGAGCTTGAGACGGCGAGCGCGGGCGACATCGTCGCGCTCGCCGGCATCGAAGCGATCAACATCGCCGAGACGATCGCCAGCGCACTTGAGGCGGAGG
>JALYZS010000306.1 GCA_030948745.1 Vulcanimicrobiota bacterium
CTCTTAGGGCCGGACCGAGCGCGCCAAGCGATTGTCACGCTGGCCCGGCCGCTGTTGTCCGCGACGCGCGCAGAGCTGCAGGGATGGCTCGCGGCGCACCCAGTGCGGGTGTCCGTGGATGAGACGAATGCGGACACGAACATCCGCCGTAACGCTGTTCGTGCACTGCTGGCGCAGCTGGAGGTCGTGACACCGGGAGCACGCCGCAATATCGCACGCGCGGTTTCGTTGCTGCGCGGTGATCGCACCACGCTCGATCGCATTACCCAGCAAGCGTTCGAGCGTAGCATCGCTACGCGGGATAAGCATGCCCTCGCAGTGCTCGGCCTGCGCCGCCTGCCCCGCCCGTTGTTGCGCCGGGTTGTGCGGCTGGCGGTGCGAAACGCCGCTGGAAGCCTGCGCGATTTCAGCCAGTCGCAATGCGAGGCGATCGTCGACGCTATTAGGCAGGCTCGCGGCGGAAGCTATCAAGCGGGCGTTGCTCGGGCCAGCCTTAGCGCCGGACTGCTGCGCATAACGCCCTCGTCGCAGACCAGTCAGGCTGACAACGCCGCCGAGCAGTCGGTCAGAGTGAGGTTTCGTCTTGTTCGTCCCATAGAAACCCCATGGGGCGTGCTGACGTTCGGCCGCAGACCAAGTCGAGCGGACAAAAGCCTAGCGCCTTTCGCGGCGACCCTGTTCTTGGACGCCGCAAGACTGAAGCACATGGCCTTTCAGGTGCGCCTGCCGAAAACCGGCGACACGTGCATCCCTGCCGGCAGGCGTTCGGCGGTTTCGCTCGCCAGGTTCTTGGCGAAGGCCGGCATCCCACACGACAGGCGCTCGAGCGTGGTGCTGTTGTGCGCCGAAAATCGCATCGCTGCAGTCCTCGGGCTGCGCGCCATGGAGCCTTATGCGGCAAGGCTTGGGGCGGCGTCGATCGCTGTGCGTTGGCAGCCTGTGACAAATGCCGATAATGGAAGTATCAACCGGACGACGACCGAAGGCGCTCCAGACTCGTTGTATGAGTGACCAGCGGCAACAGCGGACATGAACATCGCAACACAAGAGCCAGCAGCGGTAGAGTTAGGCAAAGTGATCTTCGACGAGGTGGCGATCGCGGACGCGGTCGCGCGCGTCGCCGCAGAGGTGAAGGCGGATTTTGCGGGCGCACCAGTCGTGATGGTTGCGATACTCAAAGGGGCGCTGCTTTTCTCGGCGGACCTCATGCGCGCGTTGGGGGATTACCCGGTGACCATCGATTTCATGGTGGTAAGTTCATATGGCAGCGGTCGCAACGGAAAGACGGATGTGCGCCTGTTAAAAGATCTGGATCAGAACCCCGCGGGCAAGAACGTCTTGCTCGTCGAGGATATCATCGATGAAGGCTACACGCTGTCCTATCTTCTGGGCAACATCCGCAGCCGTCACCCGCAGCTTGTGCGGACGTGTGCGCTCATCGACAAACCGTTCCATCGAGCGGTGGATGTGCGGGCCGACTATGTTGGTTTGCGCGCGCCGGACGATACCTTTTTAGTAGGGTACGGTTTGGATTTCCAAGAACGCTTTCGTAATCTTCCGCACATCCGACAACTCCAAAGCCGGGTTCCAACGTAGAGGATTAGGGAAAGCAAGCCGCCCGCGCGACCCGCGGGCTCGCGGCGTCCCGGAGGACTTCATTTGTTCGTAAAGCTTTTCAAGTACATCTTATGGGTTGTCGGAATCGCGCTGCTGCTGACGCTCGCCTACGGCTATTACCAGCACACGCTGCAGCCGCAAAAGCCGGTCCCGTTCAGCGAATTCTCCAAGCAGATCGACGAGCGCCCCGAGTCGATCCATGAGGTGACGATCGGTCAGACGACCGCCACCGTCGTCATGGCCGGCGACACGCGCGAGGTCGTGCAGATCCTGCCCAGCAGCGGCGATTCGCTTGCCAAGCGTCTTATCGCCAAGCACATCAAGGTGACGGTCGACAACAGCACCGGCAGCGGCGGATTGTCGCTCACCCTGCTCTATTGGATCCTGCCCTTCGCACTCGTCATCGGCTTCGTCATGCTCATCGCCCGGCAGCTGCAATCGGGTGGCAGCCAGGCGCTGTCCTTCGGCCGCTCGCGGGCCAAGCTGCTCACAGAAAATCGTCCCAAGGTGACCTTCGCCGACGTGGCAGGCGTCGACGAGGCCAAGCAAGAGCTCGGCGAAGTCGTCGAGTTCTTGAAGTTCCCCAAGAAGTTTCAACAACTCGGCGCGCGTATCCCGAAAGGGCTGCTGTTGCTCGGACCTCCCGGCAGCGGCAAGACGCTGCTCGCGCGCGCGATCGCGGGCGAGGCAGGCGTGCCGTTCTTCAGCATCTCCGGTTCCGATTTCGTGGAGATGTTCGTGGGCGTGGGCGCTTCGCGCGTGCGCGATCTATTCGAGCAGGCGAAGAAGAGCGCTCCCTGCATCGTCTTCATCGACGAGATCGACGCCGTCGGCCGCCAACGCGGCGCCGGCTTGGGCGGCGGACATGACGAGCGCGAGCAGACCCTCAACCAGTTGTTGGTCGAGATGGACGGCTTCGATGTGAACACGGGCGTCATCCTCATCGCCGCGACCAACCGTCCTGACGTATTGGATCCGGCCTTGCTGCGCCCCGGACGTTTCGACCGGCAAGTCGTCGTCGACCGCGCCGATGTGGTCGGCCGCGCGCAGATCTTATCCGTGCATTCGCGCAACAAGCCGCTCGCGCCTGACGTCAAGCTCGAGGTGCTGGCGCGGCGCACGCCCGGTTTCTCGGGTGCGGATCTTGAGAATCTGCTGAACGAGGCGGCGCTGCTCGCGGCGCGCCACGACAAGACGCAGATCGACATGAAAGATTGCGAAGAAGCGATCGATCGCGTCATCGCAGGCCCCGAACGCAAAAGCCGGATCATGAGCCAACGCGAGAGAGAACTGGTCGCCTATCACGAGAGCGGCCACGCATTAACGGCGAAGCTTTTGCCGAATGCAGATCCTTTGCACAAGGTGACCATCATCCCGCGCGGGATGGCGCTCGGCATCACGATGCAGCTGCCGACCGAAGACCGTTATTTGATGACCAAGGCGGAGATCGTCGACCGCATCATGGTGTTGCTCGGCGCGCGCGCAGCCGAGGAGTTGATCTTCCAAGAGAACACGACCGGGGCGTACGACGACTTGCAGAAGGCCACCACGTTGGCACGCAAGATGGTCATGGAGTTCGGCATGAGTCCGAAGCTCGGCCCGATCGCGCTCGGGAAGAAGCACGAACAGGTCTTCTTGGGCCGCGACATCGTGGAAGAACGCAACTACTCGGAAGAAGTGGCCAGCCAGATCGACACCGAGGTGCGAAGCATCATCGACACGTGTTACGCGAACGCCTACGGATTGCTGGAGGCGAACATCGATAAGCTCCATCGCCTGGCCGAGGCGTTGCTCGAAAAAGAGACGGTCGAAGCCGAAGAGGTCGATCGCCTGCTGTCCGACAGCCCTGCACCGGCCGCGAACCGGCAAACCCCGACGGACACGAGTCTGCCCGACCGCGCGGCTGCGGCGAGCAGCGCTCCGAAAGAAGAGAAATCACGCGTCAAGCCGTCGGTGCTGCCCTTCCCGCCGCCTGAGCCGGCGTGAGGGATGTCGCCTAGCCGGCGCGTGAACTGTGGGATGAAATGGCGCGGCTTCTTCGCCGCGCTTTTTTTCGTGCTCGCGTGCATGGTGGGGCCTGCCCGCGCCGGCGCAGCCACGACGAGCCAGCTGAGCGATGGTCTCACCATCGTGACGCGCAGCCAAGCGCTGTTCCCGACGGTCGCGTTTCAGATCTGGATCCGCTGCCCGGCTGACGGTTACGCGGGTGCGCAACCCGGCATCGCGCGTCTGACCGCGCTCGCGCTGCTCGAGCAGAAGTCCGGCGACGATACGCTCCGCGACGCTGTTCGCCACGCGGGAGGCCAGGTCGGCGTATCCGTCTACCATGAGGGCACCGAGATCGCGCTGCTCGCGCCGAGTTACATTGCGCTGGCGCTTGCGGATCAACTCTTGCGCGCCGTGTTGCATCCCAACGTCGACCGCGTCGCATATCTGGCGGCGCGTCAGCGCCTGGCAGCCCAACAAGTCGCGGCTTTGGAGGTTCCCGACCAGATCTTGCGCGACTCGCTCTTCGCGCAGATGTTTGCTAGCGGCCCTTTGCACGATCCTACCTATGGCACTGCACGCACGCTGGCAGCGTTCACGCCGGCGGACGTCAATGCGTTCCTGCGACAAGCCTACGTGCCCGCCGATGAGATCGTCGTCGCCGTCGGCAACGCCGACGGCACCGATTTTGAGCGCCGTACCCGCGCGCTTGCGCCGCCTGCCCGGATGCCGAACGCGATGCCCGGCTCGGCCGTGGCGCCCGCCCGCGCCGCACCACTCATCGTTGAGGTGGCGCAGGCTGCCTCCCCGGGCGTGGCGTTAGGCTGGGTCGGACCGCCCATCAGCGACGAACGCGCCGCCACCGCGATGGATTTCCTGTCCGACTATTTGACCCACCCCGACGCCGGGATCATCGCACAGTCGGTGCGGCAACTGGCGCCGGGTGCGGCGTTTGCCGGACAGTTCATCACGATGCGCGATCCCGGGGTTTTCTTCATCAGCGTGACCGGCCACAACCTCGATCCGGATGCAGCCGTGGCGACCGTGCGCACGAGCTTGGCGCACGCGTTGTCGAGCCGGCTCTCGCAGTCGGACTTCGCGCAGGGGCTGCAAGCCTTTCAAAGCCGGCTGCTGCGCGACACGCAGACATCGCAACAAGTGGCCGACAATTACGGCTGGTACTTCATGCAAGGTGCCCCAGCGTATAGCCCCAGCTTTTCGCAAGATGCAGCCGCCGGGGCGTATTTCGATCAGCTGAAAACGCTAACGCCGCAGTACGTATACGATATCGCCCGCCGCTATCTCAGCGCCCAGCCGACGGTGGTCGTCGTCCCCGCGCCCGCGGTAACGCCATCACCTGCGCCGAAAACGCCCTTGACATCGTGATGCTGCGTGCTGTTACCGTCGCGGGCCTGGCCTGTTTGGGTGTGTGCCTGCAGGCTGCCGCACCGCGGCCGCCGAGCGCGTCTTTTCCGCCGGTCAGCGTGGAGCGTCTTTCCAACGGGGTCGCGATCGTCAGTCAGCCAGCCGCTCACTCGCAACTGATCGGAGCGCAGGTGTTTCTGCAGACCGGCCTGATGCAACAGCCTCCCGACAAAGCCGGCATTGCGGCGATCGCCGCTTCGTTGGTCATGCGCACGCCCGTGGAGGGCGGACAGACACTGGACCAGATTGCGACCCGTTTGGGCGCCTCGGTCTCGTACACGCTCGATCCCACCGCGACCCGCTTCTACATCGAAGCGCGGCCGGATGATTTCCCACGGCTGTTGCATGACTTGCGCGACGCCTTGCGTCACCCTTCGCTTGCGGCATTCGCCCAGCAACAAGCCAAGACGTCCAGCGATACGGCCGATCTGAGCAAAAGCCCGCTCGAGGCTGCCTATGCGATGGTTCGTCGCGTCCGCTACGCCGGCACGGCGTTCGCGTTGCCTGACTCGGGCAGCGCTTTGTCGCTCGCGAACATAAGCAGCGCGGACGTACAGCAATACGTGCTCGCCGCGCAGCACGCCGGCGGCACGGTCGTCGCGCTCGCCGGCAGCATCACAAGCGACGCACTCGATGCGACCAAGCGTGAATTCAGCGATTTCAGCATGGCTGCAGCGAGTACGGTGCCCCCCGTGCACAACGAACAGCGCACGCGGCAGATCGTCGCACACCGGGATGTGGCATCGCCCTGGATCGCCGTGGCGTATCCGGCGCCGAACCAGTACTCAGCTGATTTTGCGAGCATGCTCGTGATTGAGGCACTGCTCGGGCAGGGCGGCGACGTGCATGCGCTTGCGTTTGGGTCGAACAGTGCGACACCCACGGACTTCTTGGGCGCTTTTTATCAGTATGAAGCCGACCCCGGCAGTCTGATCGTGTTCCTGGACGGGTCGAGCAGCAACGTCGACCAAGCGGTGCGGGATCTCAAGACCGGTGTGACGCGTCTGCGCGATCACACGCTCCCCGCGGGTTTGGTGGATGAGGCCAAACATCTCGCGCTCGGCAACTATTATCTGTCGACGGGCAACCTCAACCAGCTGTCGTGGCTGCTCGGACGCGCCTATTTGTCACCCGAGGGCGTGCAGTTCGAGAACACGCTGCCACAGCGGATCGCGCGCGTGAGCGCAGCGCAGATCCGACGCATCGCGCAGCGCTATTTGGCGCAAGAAACCGTCGCCATCGTCTTGCCGACCACGGACAGCCACTAACTGCAGCCCAAACCCGTGCGCGTGGCGTTCGTCCACGACTACCTCACGCAACTGGGCGGCGCGGAGCGAGTGCTGCTCGAACTGCTCAAGCTCTACCCTGAGGCACCGCTCTTCACGTCGGTGTCCGACCGCCAGATCCGCGAGCGGCACTTCGGGCATGTGGACGTGCGCGCGAGTTTCTTACAGCGTGTGCCCGGCGCCGCACGCAACTTCCGCGCATTGCTGCCGCTGTATCCGGTGGCCTTCGCCTCGCTGGATCTGCACGACTACGATCTCGTGATCTCCTCCACCACGTCGTTCGCGAAAGGCGTCCGCGTGGGGCCACGTGCGCTGCACGTATGCTACATCAACACGCCTACGCGCTTTCTGTGGTTTCCGGCTGAGTATGCTGCCGAGGTGACCCCGGCGTTGCTGCAGCCGGCAGCCGCGCTCGTGCTGCCGGGATTGCGGCTGTGGGACCACGCGGCGGCGCAACGGCCGCATATCATGATCGCCAACTCGCAGCACGTGGCGCAACGCGTGCGCGACGTCTATCAGCGTAGCGCGGCGGTGGTGCACTGCCCGGTCGACGCGAGCGCTTTCAGCGTGGGCCACGGGCCAGGCGACTACCTGCTCGTCATAAGCCGTCTGTTGCCGTACAAACGCGTGCACCTCGCGATCGAGGCGTGCAATACGCTGTCGCTTCCGCTCGTGATAGCGGGTATCGGGCCGGATGCGGATCGCTTGCGCCGTCTCGCGGGCCCTAGCGTACGATTCGTAGGCCACGTGGACGACGCACGGCGCCGCACGCTGATGAGCGGCGCGCGTGCGGTGATCATTCCCGGGCACGAAGACTTCGGGTTGGTGCCTTTGGAAGCGGCCGCATCCGGGCGGCCCGCCATCGCGTACGCCGCCGGAGGGGCGCTTGAAACCATCGTGGAAGGCGCGACCGGCTTACTCTTCCGCGAGCCAACGGCGGATGCGCTCGCGCAGACGCTGCAACGCCTCGCGGCGACGACGTTCGACCCTGTCCGCATGGCCGAGCACGTCAGCTCTTTCTCACCCGAACTCTTCCGCGAGCGGTTAGCCGCGCTCATCGCGCCCGCCCTGCGTGGACGACAGAACGGAACAAGGTGACTCGCAAACCCGCGTTTCCCCGCCTCGACCTCACCCAGCTTTCGCTGACCAGTCTCCAGTCGCGTCCTTCCAAAGTGAGCGCCGACGCATTGGGCAAACCGGTCAAGGACAGCGGATCTTTTGCAGATTTTTGGCATGGGCTGCCCGACATTCTCGCGGTCAACGAACTGCGCTCGCTCATCGACGATGTCGTGCGCGCACATCGCCTCAATAAGGTCGTCGCCCTGGGCATCGGCGGCCACGTCATCAAGACCGGTCTCGGACCGCTCATCATCGATCTCATGCGTTCGGGCATCGTCAATGCCGTGGCGGGCAACGGGTCAATCTGCATCCACGACGTCGAGCTCGCCGTCGCCGGCAAGACCTCCGAAGACGTCGATGCGGGCTTGCGGGATGGTTCGTTCGGCATGGCCGCCGAAACCGCTGACTTCATCCTCGAGGCGATCGCCCGCGAGGGAGAGGCGATGGGGTTAGGGCGCGCGCTCGGGAACGCACTGCTGCGCCGCCCGCAGACCGACGTAGACGTCTCGATCCTGGCACAAGCTGCGAAGCTGGACATTCCGGCGACGGTGCATGTCGCGATCGGCAGCGACATCGTCCATATGCACCCACGCTTAGATGGCGCGGCACTCGGAGCGGCGAGTCTGCGAGACTTTCGACGCTTCAGTGAAGTCGTCGCAGGCGTCACGGACGGCGGCGTGTACCTGAACGTGGGCTCGACGGTCATCATGCCGGAGACGTTTCTGAAGGCGCTGTCGGTCGCGCGCAACCTCGGGCACCACGGCCGCTTCGTCAGCGCTGATTTCGATTTCATCCGCCACTACCGGCCGCGTACGAACGTCATCACTCGTCCACACCTGGACGGCGGGCGCGGCTACATGTTCACCGGCCACCACGAGATCATGATCCCCCTGTTCATCGCCGGCTTACGTCTCGCGCTCGCCGCCTGACATGCGCCGCACCGCCTGGTTCACCTATCTCATGCTGGCACTATGTTGGGC
>JALYZS010000313.1 GCA_030948745.1 Vulcanimicrobiota bacterium
GCTCCCTGGCTTTCCGTGGTCGCCCGCAATGCGGCACTGACAATGCTGCGCAAACAAGCGGCGCGCGCAAGACATGAGACGTTCGATGAAGCGCGCGATCCGGTGGCGCTCGATATGGATCCCGCAGAGGTTGCTGCAACGGGGCAGACCGCCGACACGCTGCGTCAAGCGCTCCAGCGGTTGCCCATAGAGCAGCAAAACGTTGTGCAGCTAGCTTACTTTCATTTCCTTACTCTGTCGCAGATCGCCAAGCGTACGCAGACACCGCTGGGCACGGTGAAACGGAGAGCGCAACGGGCGCTGCAACAACTCCGTGCCCTTCTCCATGACGAGGAACCCGACCATGACCCATCCGTATGACGACATCGAAGCCTTTGCGCTCGGCGCGCTCGATGAAGCTGAGGCGAGCTGCCTGCACGAGCATGCTGAACAGTGCCCAACGTGTGCGATCTTGTTGGCTGACGCAATGAGAACGATGCACTCGGCGCTGGGCGATGTTCAGAACGCGCCACCCGTGCGCGTGGCTTTCGTCAAACCTCGAAGCGCTTGGCGCTGGACCACTCGCTTCATTGACCTGGCAGCGGTTGCGGCGTGCGTTGCACTGCTCGTGTGGACGTTCACCTTGCGCACGCAAGCCGGCGTCACGGCGGATTTGCCGGTCGCGGCATTAGTGCACAGCCATTTCACCCACCATGTGCTGCACGGGGGCTCGGGCAGCGCGAAAGTGCTCCTCGCGGCCGACGGGCGCTGGATACTCGTCGTCGCGGACGGCCTTCAGCCTCGAAGCTCATATCAGGTGACAGCTACGCTCGCAGGGCGTCGCGTAGCGATTGGATCGTTATCCACTGATCGGCAGGGTGTCACGACGGGGTTTTGGCGGCTGCAGCCATCAGCCATTGCTGGCGTGACGGTGGCGTCCGCCTCTGGCCCCAGCGCCGATAGCGACCTACGGTGGCCGTGAGGCCTTGTGTGATCTCGCTGCCTGAAAATTTCATCAAGCAGCCGAGGGCATCCCTAGATTGAGACTTGTGGCCTAGGGCCGGACGGAGTGACTGAGGCCGCTGCGTCGTAGTGAGTACAATTAGGTGTGGCTTACCCCTACGTTAGTGAGTGAGTAATGAAACTGAAACAATGTCTGGTGATCACATGCGGCGCAGCATTCATGGCTTCGACGCTCGCGCTGGGCGCTTGCACGTCTTCCAGCACTGGAGGCATCGTCCCGCAGCCGTCTCCGTCGCCATCCGCTGCCGTGTCGCCGTCGCCCTCGCCGTCACCCGCGGTGCCGACGCCGCCGCCCGGACCTACCCCGACACCAAGGGTGCTCTTTGCTGGCAACCTCATAGGCTCGCAAGTGTTTCCCAACGGCGACACTGTGCCGCCCGGCGGCTCAGGCCAGACCATCGACGGGACCCTCGCATGCGGGCCGGTCAATCAGACCTTTCACATCCATAGCCACTTGTCGCTGTGGCACAATGGCGTCCAAATAGCGCTCCCGACTGCACTGGGGATTCCAGGTGGAACGTCCTTCATTACGACAGTGAATGGCGGGCCCTACACGAACAACGGAACCTGTTTCTATAATCTGCACACACACGATTCGTCTGGCATCGTTCACATCGAAGCGCCTGCGGCGACGAGCTTCAACCTGGGCCAAGTCTTCGACATCTGGGGGCAACCCTTGACCGTCGGCAACGTCGCCGGGTTCATAGGGCCGACGCTCATCTACGTCGACTCCACCGAAACGCCGGCCCAAGCGACACTGTACACCGGTGACCCGCGAGCAATTGTCCTCAGTAACCACCAGCAGATCACGATCGAAGTCGGCGGCCCGTACGTGTACCCGTTGTTCTACACCTGGAACTACTAGTTCCATTCGCACGCCGACTGCGTGACCAAAGAAAAGAGCGGGCTGCCCGGCCCGCTCTTCCTATTTAGGTCGGCCTGTGCGCGGCGGATAACCTAGCTCCGCTGCGAGAAATGCCCTGGCGCGACGCCACGCATCGGCAACCTCAGTCCGATCGCGATCCGAGCCACCGCTACGGAAAAACGCATGATCCGCGTCGGGATACATGATGAGTTCATAGCGTTTGCCTAGCCGCTGCAGCGTGGATTCGATCGCCGCGACCGCATCGGGCGGAATGCTGTGGTCGCGGCCGCCGAAGGCTAACAGGAGCGGTGCCTTGAGTTCTGCTGCCTGTTCCAATGCGCCGGGTTCTCCGTTGCGCCACGGGCGAGCGATCTGCGCACCATAAAAACAGATCGCGCACGAGATGCCCGGCTCCATCGCCGCCAGAAACGCCACCGACGCGCCCATACAGAAACCCCACACCCCGATTCGCGATCCAACCACAAAGGGTTGCGCAGCTAACCAATCGATGCTCGCGCGGAGGTCAAGGCGAAGGTTCGCCGTGGTCACTGCTGCTGCCGCCGCTGCCCCCTTCGCCATCCCTTCAGCCGTGTAGGGGGCGCGAAAAGCAGCGTCGGTGCGGTGAAAGAA
>JALYZS010000316.1 GCA_030948745.1 Vulcanimicrobiota bacterium
GCCGGGTAGCACCCAGCCGCCACTGCTCACGCACGAAGCGGTGCACGGCGATCGCTATTACGTCGTTTCGCTCGCGGGCATCGAGCTGCTTGACGGTCACGAAACCTACCACCTCAGCCTGCGGGCGCTGCGCGACGAGGCGCGCCACCCATGGCGCGATCTCTGGGTGGACACGCGCACCTTCCAAGTCTGGAAAGCCCACGCTGACGCGGCTGGGTCGTCGGGTCCGCTCACCGGCCGCGCGATCGCAGACGTCCGGTTCGCGCCTGTCGGGACGTACTGGTTGGTGCGACAGGCGACAGCCGACGCACAGGGACGCTTTGGTTTTATTTCTGATAGCGGGCACTACGAGTACTACTTTTCGGACTTCAGTTTTCCGATGACTCTACCAGATTGGTATTTCGACGAGGCTGCGTTCGACCAGCATCGTCCGTAACCGGTAGTACGTTCTCGTATTGACCGGACCGCTGCGTGGCGGTATAGCCGGAGGGAGGTGGAAGCCGTGCGGAACATCGGCCCGTTCGAAAAGAAAGAACTTCGCAACGATACCCAAGCGCCGAAACGTTGGCCCAAACCCGACTTCGTGCGCACGACGCTGAACGCGCGCGAATTGCACGCCTATTATATCGCGCTGATATCCTCGCCCACGCTCTCCGTCCTTCGGGATTCGCTCAAACTGGAATTATTCAACTAGCTTCATCCAAGCTCTGCGAAACCAGCAACGGGGCGGCCGCAGCCGCCCGGTTGTCTTTGATCCACGCCGTCGCTTCAGCGCTGGGCGGTCTTGGCTACGATTTTGAGATCGGCGATGAAGGCGGCGAGCTCGCGCTTGCGAGCTTCGTCGTCGGGGGCGCGCAGGATCGCCGAGGGATGCACGGTCGCGATGATTTTCGGCGCGAGCTCGGAAGACAAAAATTCTCCGCGGTGCTGCGTGAGCCTGAAGGCTGAACCCAAAAGGATTTGGGCAGCCGTTGCGCCGAGTGCGACGACGATCGCCGGACGGACTTCCTGGAGCTCGGCTTCAAGCCACGGTCGGCAAGCTATGACTTCGATCCTGCGCGGCTTGGCGTGGATACGCCGCTTGCCGCGCCACACGAATTTGAAGTGTTTGACCGCGTTGGTGATGTAGACGTCTTTGGGCTTGAGGCCGGCAGCCGCCAAGGCGGTGCGAAAAAGCTTGCCCGCGGGGCCCACGAACGGATGACCTTCCTGGTCCTCGTGATCGCCCGGCTGCTCGCCCACGAACATGATCGTGGCCCGAGCGCTGCCTTCGCCGAAGACGGTCTGGATCGCTTCCTTATAAAGATCGCAACCGCGACAGCCGGCGGCAGCCTGGCGCAGTGCCTTCAATGAGCGCCGCTGAGGCAAGTAGTTGGCAGCCGAGCGCTGCTTTTTCACGAGAACGAACGGCGGTCGGGTCAGGCGCCGATCTGGGCCAAGATCTGCGTGCACAACGACTTGAGCACGGGATCCGATGCGACGCGGCCAGCGGTCGCGAACTCGCCGCGCGCGCCTGAGGCATTGCCCTGACGCAGCTTGATGGCGCCGCGCAAGAAGTAGGCCTTGGCGTATTGGCCATTGAGCTTCAGCGCAGCCGCGGCTTCGCTATCGGCCGCGACGAGGTTGCCGGTGCGATACTCTGCCAAGGCGCGATCGTAGTGCGCCTGCACGTACTGCGGGTGGAGCAGCGAAGCGACCGCAAATTCCTTGGCCGCTTGGTCCGGCTGGCCTGAGAGAAACTTCGAGAGTCCCATGTCGAAGTGCGCGCGCACCGAGTTCGGGTGATCGTTGATGATGGAGAGGAAGATCATGCGTGCCGAGTCGGGATGATGCAGCGCGAGTTCGGTGACGCCTAAGTTGAACAGCGCCGGCACGAAGTCGGCCTGCTCTCTCACGCAGGTGCGGAACTCCGCCGCCGCATCCTCATAGCGCTGCAGCGCATACAGATCCAAACCGCGATCGTAGCGCGCCTCGACGTTGTCGCTGCTGAGCGCAAGCGCCGCGTCGAACTTGTCGAGGGACTGTTTGTATTCGCCGGTGTGGTACAGGTTGATGCCGTCGCTGATGAGCGAATCGACGCGCAGCCGGTGGAAAAAACCGTCGGCCGATACGGCGACGCTCATCGCGAACACCGCTGCGGCAAGGGCGGCACATGCCGCCAGCAATAGCCGGCGCGTCATCGACGCTGCCCTTCCCAGGAGCGCGGATGGGGGTAACC
>JALYZS010000323.1 GCA_030948745.1 Vulcanimicrobiota bacterium
AGATAGAGCAGCGTGATCGCATTGCCGTTCGGAAAGGCCGGGAAATACTTCGCGACCGTGTCAGTGACGGAGAGTTTGCCGTCCTGTTGCAGCAGCAGGATGGCGCCGGCCGTAAATTCCTTGCTGACCGATGCCAAGTCGAAAACCGTGTGCGCATCGGGCGCGAACTGTCCGCGCGGAAAGCCGAAGAGCTGGTCCGTCTGCTGAATACCCCAGAAATTCGGCCCCTCGAATTGCTCCGGCAGGCCGCGGTCACGTAAACCGTAGCCCTTTTGATATACGAGCGCGCCGCGCTTGTAGATGGCAAGCTCGACTCCCCACGCCTGCGGATAGTTCTGCTGCACGACAGCGTCGATGTTTGCGGCGCTCCGCGACGGCGAGGGCATGGGCCCTGGCAGTCCGCTCTGCCCGCCGCCGCATGCCGCGAGCACAAGGCACATCGTTACGACGAGGCCATGGCGCACCTTGATAGACGAGCTAACGCAGGTACGCATCCATCCACCCGATCCATTCTTTGTAGACGTCGATGAGGTGCACGGGATCATCCGGGAAATGCGGTTGGATGGGATACGCGATGAACTTCACCGGCACGTGTTGCACCTGCAGCGCGCGAAACATCTCATAGGAGTTGACGATCGGCACGTTCGCGTCGTAGACGTCGCCCAAGATCAGGGTCGGGGTCTTGATGTTGCGGACGTACTCGATCGGGGATTGCGTGCGCCAAGCTTGGGCGTGCGCACCGGCATAGGGGGGCCCGCCGAAGTAGAACAGGTCGTTATTCACGTACCAGGAGATGTCGTAGTCCATCAGCCAGTCGTTGAGTGCGGCGCCCGAGACCGCGGCTTTCCAGATGCTGTAGTGACCTTCGAGCCATGAGGTCATAAAACCGCCGTAGGACCACCCCGAAACACCGATCCGCTGGGTGTCGACGAAGGCGCTTTTTTCCACCGCGGCGATCCCGGCCATGACGTCTTTGCCAGGTCCGTCGCCCGTGTCGCCGATGATCGCCCGTTCATAGGCATCACCGAGATTGGTGCTGGCGCGGTAGTTCGGTTCGAACACCAGGTAGCCGTGCGCAGCGAGGAGCTGGTTGAGATCGCCGAAGCCCAGGGTGGACGCTCCTTCCGGCCCGCCGTGGATCACGAGCACGAGCGGATACTTACGAGTCGGCGCCCAGTGCGGCGGATACGTCACAATGCCGTCCTCGTCGAATCCGCCCGGGCCACGCCAGGTGATCTCGCGCGCGTCGCCGAGTTCCAATGCGCTGACGCCGCGGTTGTAGCGAGTGAGCGCTTGCGGCGCATCGCCCGGGGATGGGAGCAAGTAGATCTCAAGCGGGCGCTTGACGCTCTCGCCGACGAACGCCACTGCGCCAGTGGGCGCGACATCGCCGTCGCTGTCCATCATGAGATCGCCCAGATTCAGCCGCTGCACGATCCCGTTTCGGTCCATGCGCCACATCGCGTTGGATGCACGGTCCGCGGCGGCAACAAGCATCGCGTTGCCGGCCGGCAGCCAGCGGTACCATGAGATGGAGCGGTCCAAGCTCGCCGAGATGTCGCGGCCGTTCCCGCCGCTCGGGCTGGTCAGGAAGATATCCTCACCGTTGTCGTGCAGCCCCAGTTTTGGCATCTGGTATGCGAGCGCGTCCCCCCCGGGCGCGAACTGCGGGCTGCTCTCCAGGCCCGCGTGATCGCTCACGCGGCTGACCGCACCGCTTGCGACGTCGAGGACAACGACGTGCGCGCCATCGGCATCGCCGTAGTACGGGCCGGGGAACATCCGCAAGGCGATCTTGCGTCCATCCGGGCTCCACGCGAGCGGCGATTCAGCGCCGCTCACGGCTGCTACCGAGACGCTCCACGCGCCGTGGGTGAGCCGTCGCGCCCGCCCGCCACTGCGCGGGATGATCCAGACGTGTGAGGACGTCGGCGCCTGCGTCGTCAGATAGTCATTCGCGTGGACCTCGAAACCGTCGTGATGCTTTTTGATCCGGCCCTTGTCTTTCGCGACGTCTGCCACGACGTACGCAATGGCGCTGCTGTCCGGCTTCCACGCGAATTGCTCCACGTCATTATCCGCGTGGCTGACCTGTCTGGCGTCACCACCGTTCATCGGCATGACGAAGATCTGATCGTGGTCTTCGTCGGCATCGCTCTCGCGTGCGATGAACGCGAGCACACGACCGTCGGGCGACCAGCGCGGCGACGAGACTCCCTTGCGGTTGTAGGTCAACTGGCGGGTCGTGCGTGTGCCGACATCGACCACCGCCAGCTGCGAATCGTAGCGCGCGGCCGAGATGTCGGGCCGCGACACGACGTACACGACCTGTTTACCATCGGGTGAAAAATGCGGATCGGACACCTGGATGAGATCTTGCACGTCGCGCAGGCTGATCTGGCGGGCGACGCCGGCGCTTGTGCAGACGCCGTAAACGAGGAGGCCACCCAAGAGGGCGCTCATGATCTTGTGCATGCGTGTGGTTGCCACGTCGCGCGACCGCACACCTACAATGCGGGTAAGGCTTCGGTCCTAGATCACGCCTTTAGATCGCGGTTTGGATCGGGTTGGTCGCGAGCCACTCTTCAACTTCGTGCGCCGGCATCGGCCGGGCGAACAAGAAGCCTTGTGCGCTGACGCAACCTTCGCGCAGCAGCCAGAGCGCTTGCTCCTGGCGTTCCACGCCTTCGGCGATGATCTCGCGGCCCAGGCTGCGGCCCAGCGTGATAACCGCTCGGACGATCGCCACATCGCCCTCATCCGTCGGCAAGCCCGCCACGAAGGACTTATCGATCTTGATCGAGTCAGCCGCCAGCCGCTTCAGGTATGACAATGATGAGTAATAGGTGCCGAAATCGTCCAGCACCACACGGAACCCGAGCTTGCGGCAATCGTTGAGAATCATGCTCGCCGTGTTGGGATCGCGCAGCGCAACGCTCTCGGTGATCTCGAGCTCGATGTTCTTCGAGATGGCGCACGATTCGGCCAGCGCCTCCCGCAGGGTTGCGATGAAGGCAGGATCTTGGAACTGCCGCGCGGACAGATTCACCGCCACGCGCAGGGTGATGCCGCGCTCCGCCCAGGCATGTGATTGGTTGAGGGCTTGGCGCAACGCCCAGGTCCCCATACGGACCATCAGGTTGCTCTCTTCCACCAGCGGGATGAACTCGGTGGGCAGCAATATGCCGCGCCCCGGATGGTGCCAGCGCATCAACGCCTCGAGTCCGGTCACCTGCCCCGTGCGGATATTGAAGATGGGCTGATAGTACATCTCGAGCTCGTCGTGGACCAGCGCATGCTGCAATCCTTCGCGCACTTCCTGACGTTGCTGCAGGTGCATCGCGATCTCGTTGCTATAGAAACGGTACTGGTCACGGCCTTCTTCTTTAGCACGATACATCGCCGCGTCGGCCGCGGCGAACAACAGCTCAGCGCTCTCGCCGTCTTCCGGGAACAACGCCACCCCGACGCTCGCCGAAAGGTAGAAATCGTGGTGACCTGTCTGCAGCGGCGCCGACAAGACCGTACAGACTCGCTGCGCGAATATCGCGGCGTCGGCCGGGGTGTCGATTTCGGTGATGAGCACGCCGAACTCGTCACCGCCCAAGCGCGCGATGAGGTCTTCCTGGCGCACGGTCTCGGCCAGCCGGCGGGCAGCCTCGATGAGTATCTGATCGCCGCCTCCATGCCCCAACGTGTCGTTGACCTCCTTGAACCGGTCGAGATCGATGTAGACGAGCGCAAAGCTGCGTTTATGCCGCCGAGCAGCGGCGATCGTGTCCACCAGGCGATGATGGAATTGCGTGCGATTCGCCAGACCGGTGAGCGGGTCGTGGTACGCGAGATACGCGATCTGCTTATCC
>JALYZS010000019.1 GCA_030948745.1 Vulcanimicrobiota bacterium
GCGACCATCGAGACGTACGCGGGTGACAGACTCATCAGCACCACGCCGTTGTGAGCCGCGTGCGACGGCTTGAGGAAACGGTAGCGCGGCTAGGGAACGATTGCCCGGGATGACACCTCACGGCAACGGAGCGGCGCCCCGGTTCAAGATCGCACCTTCGCTGCTCTCGGCCGACTTCGCGCGCATCGCCGACGACATCGCGTTGGTGGAGCGTGCCGGCGCCGACTACCTGCATCTCGACGTCATGGACGGTCGCTTCGTCCCCAACATCACGTGGGGGCCGAAGATCGTCAAAGATCTGCGCCGGCTGACCAAGCTCCCCTTTGACGTGCACCTCATGATCGTCGAGCCAGAACGGTATGTGGCGGATTTCGCGGCCGCGGGCGCGGACATCCTGAGCGTCCACTGGGAGGCGACCGCGCACGCCAACCGGCTCGTCCGCCAGATCAAAGAGTGCGGCGCGCGGGCCGGTCTGGCGCTCAACCCCGCAACGCCATTGAGCCTGCTCGCCGACATCCTGCCGGACCTCGATTTGCTGCTCGTCATGAGCGTGAACCCAGGTTTCAGCGGACAGAGCTACGTCGCAGGCTCGACCCGCAAGATCGCAGACGCGCGCGCTTTGATCGACGCCGCGGGCGCCAGCGCGGAACTCGAAGTCGACGGGGGCGTCCATCTCGACAACGTCGCCGACGTCGTCGCCGCGGGGGCCGATGTGGTCGTGATGGGCGCAGGGATTTTCGGCACGCCGCACCCCGCAGAGACCATCGCGCGCGTGCGCACCGAATGCGCGCGCTGAAGCAGCGTTTCAGCGAAGATGATTTCGTCGCGGCCATCGCTCGCGCGATCGGCCAACAGCCGCGCCGCCTGCGGGTCGGCATCGGCGATGACGCAGCGGTCTGGAAAGCCCGCCGTTCTCACCTCTCGCTCATCAGCACGGATGCGCTCACCGACGGCGTCCATTTCCGCGCCGAGCGCAGCACGCCGCAAGCGCTCGGCCACAAAGCGCTGGCCCAAAACCTTTCCGACATCGCGGCGATGGGCGGCAGCCCGGTCCTGGTCGTCGTCGCCATGGGCATCACAGCCGTCGTCGATGACGGCTGGGGACGCGCGTTCTATGCCGGTCTGTCCGCGCTTGCCGCACGCGCGCACTGCGCGATCGCAGGCGGCGACATCTTTCGCGCCGCGGCACTGACCTTCGCCCTCACCGTGGTGGGCGAGGTCCGCGCAAGCCGTCTTCGCTTGCGCAGCGGCGCGCGGCCGGGAGATTATCTGTGCGTCACCGGGCCGCTCGGTTTGGCCGCCGCCGGCCTGCGGATTACGCAATCGATGCGAGCGCTGGTCGGCGAGGCCGATGGAGCGACGCTGCTGCGTGCGTACGAGATGCCGCAGCCACGCTTGCTCGAAGGGCGTTTTTTGGGGGCGACGCGTGCGGTGCACGCGCTCATGGATGTTTCGGACGGGCTGTCGAGCGACGTCGCGCGCATGGCGCGTGCATCGGGGGTCGACGCCTGCATCGAGCTGCAACGACTGGTGCCGTCCCCACCGCTCGCAAGCTTCCATGACGCACTCGACCTGATGCTGCACGGCGGCGACGATTACGAATTGCTCGTCGCGGTCGAGCCGCGGGCGCTGGCACACGTGCAACGGCGATTCCAAGCACGTTTCAAACGTGCGCTGAGCGTGATCGGGCGATGTGAAAAAGGTGACGGGGACGTCTACGCGGTGGATGCGAGCGGCCGCCGCCCCTTAGTCGCGGGCGGCTTCGACCACTTCTCGCAGGCTTAGACGGCGCGTGCCACCTTGCGTGACTTGAGGCAGTTCGTGCACACCCGCGCGGTCTTCACGGTGCCAGCCTCGCGGATGCGCACCGACTGTAGGTTGGGCAGCCAGCGGCGGCGCGTCTTGTGCATGGAATGGCTGACGTTGTTGCCGGAAGCCGGTCCTTTGCCGCAGACGTCGCATCGTTTGGCCACGAGAGCACTCCTTCGGAGAGACGGCCGCGAGTGGGTAAGGATGAAAGGCCGACAGCCTGTAATAATACCATAGGCTGCCTGAACCCAGCAAGGGTTGCAAGGCGCCAAGCCGTCAAAAGGACCAACGCAAGTCACACAGCAGCTTCGCCCCGCGCCGGTCGTTCGGTGCGACGGCAAAATGTTTGCCGATTTTGTCGTGGCCGGAACGTACTTCCTTCGCAAGTACCGGTCCGTCATCAACGACCTCAACGTCTTTCCCGTGCCTGACGGCGATACGGGGACCAATATGCTCTTCACCGTGCGCAGCGCCATGCTGGCGGCGCGGCGGGCGCCCTCGCATCGTCTGGCGGACGTGGCGGCGGCCGCTGCGCAAGGTGCCTTGATGGGCGCGCGCGGCAACTCGGGGGTCATCATGTCGCAGATGTTCCGCGGCTTTGCGCAGTCGGTGCGCGATCGCGACTTCATCGAGACGGGCGACCTGCCGCAGGCATTGCATGCAGCGGTGCAAGCAGCTCGCCTCTCCCTGAGCAAACCGGTCGAAGGGACGATCATCTCGGTGGCGGCGGCCGCGGCGGACAGCGCGACGCAACAGGCGCTCGATGAGCCGGATTTCTACGCTGCGCTGCGGATCGTCGTCGAAGCCGCGAACGTGGCGGTGGAGAAGACGCCGGAACAGCTCGAGGCGTTGCGCGAAGCGAACGTCGTGGATGCAGGCGGCCTCGGCTTCATGTACTTCCTGGAGGGCATGCTTCGTCTTTTTCCCGGCGCTGCTCCGTACAGCACCGCGTTCCCGCGCCAGGCGACGCGCCGCACCACCTTCAGCGCGAAGCAACGCGTCGAGGAACGCCGCTTCTGTACCGAATTCATCGTCACCGCTGCCGGCGCGGATGCCGCGGCGATGCGGGATCTGTTGAGCAGCCACGGCGACTCGCTCATCGTCGCCCCGGGCGACGGCGTGTTGCGAGTGCACATCCACAGCGACAACCCGCAGAAAGTGATGGCGTTGGCTGCACAGCACGGCACGCTCTCGCATAAGAAGATCGAGAACATGGAGGAGCAGCACAACGTCCTGGTGGTCGATCGCGAGTCCAAACCGCGCGGCAGCGTCTGCATCGTACCGGGCGACGGGTTCGCCAAGATCTGTAAGGAGCTGGGCGCAGACGTGACGGTCGTCGGCGGCGCGACCAAGAACCCGTCGGTGAAAGAGCTGCTCGCCGCGGTGAACAATGTGCTCGCGCCGGTGGTGTATTTGTTCGTAAACGACAAGAACGTCGTGCCGGCCGCCAAAGAGGTCGTGCGGCTGGCCGAGCGGCGCGTCATCGTCGTGCCGACCCCTACCGTGGCGGACGGCGTCGCCGCACTGCTCGAATTGTCCAACCATGCGGCCGGGCATGATCCGAGTGCAGAGGCAGTCATGGCGGGTGCCCGCATCGCTGCGAGCGGCTCCATTTTCAGCGCCGGACGCGACGCGGCGTTCAACGGTGTGGCGGTGAAACGAGGAGAGCTCATCGGCGCGCTGGATGCGCGCGCTGGCCAGAGCGAGCGCATCATCAAAGGTGCGGACGCTCAGGCGATCGCGGTCGCGCTCGTCGGCGCGGCAAGCGCCGAACCCGGCGCGCTGATAACGCTGTACTACGGCAGCGTAGGGAAACGTGAAGAAGCAGACGGCATGGCCGCGGCCTTGCGCAACGTCTTTCCGGAAAGCGCCGTGGAACTCTACTACGGCGGCCAGGCCGCCGCAGACTACGTGATCTCCATTGAGCGCTGAGACAGCCTGCATCGCGATCGACGCGATGGGCGGGGACGCCGCGCCGGAGAAGATCGTCGCCGGTGCCTGCGACGCCGCGCGCACGCTCGAATGCCGGATCATGCTCGTCGGGGACGAAGCGCGCATCCGCAAGCTCGTGCCACGTGAGGGCCCACCCGCCAATCTGAGCATCGTCCATGCCCCGGAGACCGTCGCCATGGGCGATGCGCCCGCGGCCGCAGTGCGGCGTGGCGCGAACACGTCGCTTGGCAAAGCGATCGATCTCGTGCGCGACGGCGCTGCGCATGCGGCGTTCAGCGCGGGCAATTCCGGTGCGTTTCTTGCGGTGGCGACGATCCGTCTGCGCACGCTGCCCGGGATCGCGCGCCCAGCGATCGCGACCGCGTGGCCGTCGAAGCATGGACCGATGCTATTGCTGGACGCGGGCGCGAACGTCGACTGCAAGCCCGAGTGGTTGCTGCAATTCGCGATCATGGGCACGGCCTATGCACGCTCCGTGCTCAGCGTCGCGGAGCCCGCTGTCGGACTGTTGTCCGTGGGAGAAGAAGAAGGCAAGGGCAACGCCCTGACAGAGGAGGCTTTTCCGCTGCTCGCGGCGGCGCCCATCAAATTCATCGGCAACATCGAAGGCCGTGACCTGTTGCTAGGGCACGCGGACGTCGTCGTGTGCGACGGCTTCGTCGGCAACGTGGCGCTCAAGCTCGCCGAATCCGGCGGCGAATATTTCTTCGGGGTGCTGCTCGAAAACGCGCTTGCGACCTGGCGCGGCAAACTTGGCTTGAGCCTGCTCAAGCCGGCATTGCGGCAGGTCCGCAAGCGCTTCGATCACCGCGAATACGGCGGGGCGCCGCTGTTGGGCGTGCGCGGGATCTGTCTCATCGGCCACGGCCGTGCTGACGCGCGTGCGGTGGTGAACGGCTGCAAAGCGGCCTTGCGCGCCATCCGCCAGGACCTCGTCGGCAGCATCAGCGGCATGCTCTCCAGCAGCGGACAAGCGGACAGCGAAGCGCAGGCGCAGTGAGCGCCGTCGCCATCGTCACCGATTCCACGGCGGACTTGGGCCCGCTGGCACACGAGTACGGCATCGACGTCGTGCCGCTGTCCATCGCCTTTGGTAACGAGCAGTTCCGAGATGGCATCGATCTGGGCATGGATGAGTTCTATGCCAGGCTCGCGAGCGGTCAGCAGACGCCCGTGACATCGCAGCCGCCGCCGGCTGCGTTCGCTGCCGTCTACCGACGCTTGCTGGCAGACGGCGCCAGCGGCATTGTCTCACTGCATCTTTCCTCAGCGCTCTCGGGCACGTGCAACGCAGCGACGCTTGCAGCGCGTGACGTCGACGCCAGCCGGATCCGCGTTGTGGACACACGCACCGTCTCGCTCGGCCTGGGCATGGTGGCGATGGCGGCTGCCCAAGACGCGCGCCGTGGCGCCCGGCTGGATGACGTGGCAGAGCGCGCGATAGCGGATGCTGCCAACGTGGACCTGTACGCCACGATTCCTTCGCTCACATATCTGGCACGCGGCGGCCGCATCGGCCCGCTGCGCAGCTGCCTTGGCAACGTCTTGAAGATCGTGCCTATCATCACGCTGTGCGGCGGCGAGGTCGCCGAATACGCCAAGGTGCGCACGTTCACCCGCGCGGTCGATCAGATCGTCACGCGCGCGATCGAGCAGATGCGCGGCTGTGCCAAAGCTCGTTGCGCGGTGCTGCACGCCGCGGCAGCCCAACTGGCGGAGGGGATGGCGCAACGCATACGTGACGCTGTGCAGCCCTCGCTGCTCCTCGTCCGCAGCGTCGGTCCGACGGTCGGCACCCACGCCGGTCCTGGCGTGGTAGGCGTGATCTTCATCCGATGATCGGCGACGACACAAGCCCGCCCGGTTGGCTGCAGCGCACCGGCGATGACGGCCTCGGCTGTTACGTGCATCTCCCGTTTTGCGATCGCATCTGCCCCTACTGCGACTTCGCCGTCGTGCGCTTCCACGAACAGCGCGTCGCACGCTATCTGACGGCATTGCACAGCGAGATCGTCGCGCAGCGAGCGGAAGCGCGGCCTTTGCAGACGATATACTTTGGCGGCGGCACACCATCGGCGCTGCGGCCGCAGCACATCGGCGCGTTGGTGGCTGCACTGCGCGCCGTTTTTCACACCCCGTTCGATGCATGCGAGGTCACGCTCGAGGCCAATCCCTCGCGCAACGTCGAGGCGTTGCCGCTGTGGCGCGCACACGGGATCAACCGGCTCTCGATCGGCGTGCAGTCCTTCAACGACGCAGAACTGCACGCGCTTGGCCGCGATCACTCGGGTGCGCAAGCGCAGGCGTTCGTCGCTGCGGCGCGGGCTGCAGGCTTTGCGAACATCAGCCTCGATCTCATCGCCGCTGCACCTGGCCAGACGCCGGTCTCACTGCGCGCCTCACTGCACCAGGCGGTGAGCTGCGGTGTGGAC
>JALYZS010000030.1 GCA_030948745.1 Vulcanimicrobiota bacterium
ATCTCGATCGCGTTGATCGCGCCAGCGCTGAACACGACGGTCGTGATCGGGTCACAAGCCAGCGTCACGTTGAGTTCAGAGATCCGGCGTCCGGTGTGGTGGCTTACCAAGAGCGAGCTGCGCGAACGGTTGTTGGTCTGGGCGGCTGCGGGTCTGTTGCGAGTGGCGCCGCCCCTGGTGCTCGGCGAAATCGTCGCCGGCGTCGTGCTGCACAACTGGTTGTTCTTCGCCGGTGCTTTGCCGCTGACCGTCGCTTTGCTCATGCTCATCCGCGCTATCGGTCTCGCGTGCTACGTCATCTTGCCCGGCCGCAACGATCTGCGCGGGCCCGGCTTTTTGCTGCGCTTCCTTGCCACCTACCTGTTGCTCATACCGCCCGTCGTCGTGTGGGCCGTCTTGCAGTTCGCGACCCAGGTGCTCGTGATCGGCGCGATCGCAGGCTTGCTCTCCGCCGCGGTCGAGACGTATGCGCTGGTGTCGTTCGCGGCCGTTCGCTTGCAAGATAATGCGATGGCCTTCGCCGTCGCGGAAGAAGGCTAGCCCGCCGAAACCTCCTGCGCCCCCCTAGCGGCGACGCGCGCGCTGCGATTTGCGCAGGGCCTTCACCGCCTTGCCGATGTGCAGGCGCACGACGCCGCGCACGATAGATTCGACTTCGCGTTTTTGCGGAAATGGCCCCAGCTGCGGAACGATGCCGACGACGACCCGGCACGACGTGCAGGCCACTGTCCAGATCGTCAACTCGCCGCCGGCGCGCTCCACGCGAGCGCGAAACGGCACCGCCTTGAGACAGTGCGGGCACTTGCGCTTGAAGATGTCGGGCGCGTTGGCTTCGCCGGCGCGGTGCGATCGCGCAGGTCGACGTCTCATGTTCTAGGTCTCCATCATTGTCGGTGGCTGGCGTCGATGCCGAAGTATTGCACGGATAGCCGCCGCAGCGTGCCGTCTTTGTGCATGTCCGCGATGGCGCGATCGACCGCGCGATACAAGCTCGTCGCATCGAGCGCGCTGTGCCTGTCGATTGCCACGGCCGACGCTTCAAAAAAAACGGGATCGCCGAGCAGCCGCAGCGGCTGGCCATGCTTGATCTGATAACGCGCGAAGAGTCCCGAGGTCAGCGCTGCATCCAGGCGGACGCCGTCCCCCAGCGCCAGATCTTGCAAAGCGAGCTGATCGGTGTCGTACGGCACGGCCCGTGCCTGCGGCGCGGCGTGCACGATGCGGTCGCCGCTCAGACCGAGGCGGCCCTCCAGATATTCCTGGTACGTCGTGGCGGTGCCGACGCCCACGCGACGTCCGCTCAAGTCATTGATCGATTGCATCTGGCTGAGCTTGTGCACCACGAACGCGGCAGGCACGTAGTAGTACGGTCGGCTGAAATACAAGACACGCTCGCGTTCATGCGTCGCGGTCATCGAATTCACGTTCACGTCCCAGCGGCCGTTCCAATTGCCGCCGGTGATGGCGTCGAAATTGACATCCATGAATTGGGCGCGCAGGCTGAGGCGGCGAGCGATCTCGCGCGCGACGTCGACGTCGAAACCACGCCACACGCCGTCCGCGCCTTTATAGCTTTGGGGCGCGTAATCCGCATCCGCAGAAACGACGAGGCGCCCTCGCTGCCTGACCGTGCGCAACAGGTCCATGCCGGTGGCCGCGACGCCGCCATTCGGGCCGCCCGCTGCGCCATGACCGGCCGGCGCGCTGCAGCCGTTGCCGAGCAGAGCCGCGGCAGCGACGAACGCAAAGCAACGCCGGAACCAAAGGCAGCCCACCTGGGCGTATTGAGGTCTCCGGGCGGAGCGTCCTGCATCGACGGGCGCCATCCCCAAGGGCTGCGAACCAAGGACTCGTGGAGCGCTTAGCGCGGCCGGCCGGTGACCGGAAAGTGCTCATCATCGACGATGAGCAACGCATTCGCGACATGCTCGTGCTTGGACTTAGCCGCGAAGGCTATGCCGTCAGGGCTGCGCGCGACGGCCGGCAGGCCCTCCAGATCGTCGCTGAGTGGGGGCCGGACATCATCATCCTCGATGTCATGATGCCGCACTTGGACGGGTTCGCGTTGCTGCCGCTGTTGCGCAGGCGCACCCCCGCACCCGTCATCATGCTCAGCGCGAAAGGGGACATCCCGGACAAAGTGACGGGCTTGAGCCTGGGAGCGGACGATTACGTCGGCAAGCCGTTCGCATTCCCGGAGCTGCTGGCGCGCATCCATGCCGCTCTGCGCCGGCCGTCACTCGCCGGCGCCGAAGTGTTGAACTTCGCCGACCTCAGCGTTGATCTGACGTCGCACGAGGTGTGGCGAGGTCAAACCAACATCCCCTTGACGAATCGCGAGTACAACCTGCTCGTCACCTTCCTGCGCTCTCCCGGGAAGGTCTTCTCGAAACAGCAGCTGCTGGATTTGGTTTGGGGCTACGACTTCGAAGGTGACGCCGGCGTCGTGGAGACCTACATGTCGTATCTGCGCGCCAAAGTCGACATCGTGGCGGGCCGCAAGATCCTGCATACGGTGCGCGGCGCCGGCTATTGCCTGCGCGACGATCAGGCCTGACCTAGCCGGCGATCGGCAGGCGTATCGTGACGCGCGTGCCTTTCCCGGGCGTACTGTCGAGGTGTATCTGTCCGTGGGCCCTCTCGACGCTGCGCTTGGCGATCGCCAGGCCGAGTCCGGATCCCGGGATATCGCGATGGTTGCCGCCGCGGAAAAAACGCTCGAAAGCGTGCGGCCGTTCGTCATCCGCGATGCCCGGACCCGAGTCCGCCACCGTGAGAACCGCTTCGCCGGCTTGGCGGTCGAGCGAGGCTTCGATGCGCCCGCGCGGCGCGTACTTCAGCGCGTTGTCGACGATGTTGAAGAGCGCTTCGCGCAGTTCCGTCTCGTCCGCGATGACGAACAACGGCTGCGGCGCGTGCAGCTCGAGCAGCGATCCGTTCGCGAACGGCCGCGCCGACTCGATCACCTTGCGCGCCAGCACGGAAAGATCGACACGCGCCTCGGTGGCGGTGTGCACGCTTTCCAGACGGGCCAGCAGCAGCAACTTGGATATGAGCACACGCATCCGCTCGCCTTCTTCACGCATCGTATCGAGGATGCGGCGCGCCAGGGCCTGTTCGGCGATGGCGCCGCGATGCAGCACATCGACGTAGCCCATGATGACGGTGAGCGGCGTGCGCAGCTCGTGGCCCGCATCGGCGACGAACTGGCGCATGTTGGCCTCCAGACGCTGTCGGTCGTCGACCGCCGCCGCCGCCGTCGCAGCCGCCGCGTTGTACGCACCGTACAGCTCTCCCGCCGCATGCTCTTCTTCCGCCGTGGGCGTGAAACGGCTGAAATCACCCACGGCCAATCTGCGCAGCGCACCGGTCACCGAGGCGACGGGCGCCAGCACCTGCTTTGCCTGCGCCCGCGTCGCGTACCAGCTGCCGAGCATCGCCAGGCCGCCGAGCAGCGCGATGAGCAAGGCGATGCGCCACACGCCGCTCGAGACGAAGTCCGCATTGGCTGCGATGATCGCAAAGCCGCCCGGGAAGCGGGTCAGGCTTTGGGAATGGTGTTGCAAGAACCCGTGCAGTCCGCCGCCCTGGTCTTGCACGAATCGCGCGGACGTCATGTGCTGTACCGCGTGCGGTGGCAGAGTGCGCTCTTGCTGAATGGCCTTCACCGTGCTCGTGCGCACGTCGCTTGCGACGAACCCGTGGAACATCCCGGGTGGCGGCGGGATGAGCTTCATCAACGCCACTGCTTTCTGCCCCTCGGCGTTGAGGGTGGGATCGCCCGCGAGCAGCTTACCTTTCTGGTCGAAAATCGCGACGGATACCATCGGGTCCCGGTCACTCTCGCTCACGAGATCATTTGCCGAGCGCGTTAAAGGTATGCCGAGCTGCTGATAACGCGTGGCAGCTGCTTGGATGCCGAGGCTCGTCGTCATGACGCCCATCGCGCTCAGCCGCGCACTATCCCACAGCAGCGCGAGACAGACGACGATGAGCACCGCCAGGGTCAACAGCGCGACGCTCAAAGCGTTCGCGCGCGACAAGCGGCGGATGAACGTTTGCATCTGCGGGGTCACATTCGATGCGAGGCCGCACCGCTCATTGAGGGCACGGCCTGGCATCCGGTCCGAGGAGGAGGAGTGGTCTCGTTTTAGGGCGTGTGCTGTTCGACACGGACGCGGTACATCATGTCCCCGCCGTGATGCAGGCTGATCGCCAGCAGGATGTGTCCGGCTTCTGCGGCGGAGTTACCCGCCACCTTAGCAGAGCCCATCATCCCGCCATGTCCGCCCATCATGCCGTGCATCCCCATGTCTTCGTGCATTCTGATGTCTTGTTGGAACTTCTGCCGTTGCTCGGGCGTGAGATAGCTGTCCGCTTGGGTCTTCGCAGCCTGCATGATATTCATCGCCTGCTGCATGAGGGCGCCGTGCAGGCTGATGATGCGCTGCGCTTGTGCTGGCGTGAGCAGGTTCTGGATCTGCTGCGCAGCGACGTCCTCGTCGGGATTAGCGGCGATCGCCATGTTGCCGATCACCTGCGCTAACGACGAGCGTTGCTGCGCGGACAGCGTGCCGAGGATCTGCGAACGGCCGTCCACGTGGAGCTGTCGCAGCCGGGCGTGGGCGTTGGTCCACACCTGGCTCATCTGTTGTTGCTGTTGCGCTGTGAGATGCAGCGCTTGCGCTGTTGGAGAATCGAGCGGGAAAAACACGGGCGCCTCGCCTGCGACCGCGACGACTGGGAGGGTGAGGGCAGCGGCGAGCACTGCCGCTTGGATGAGTTTTTTCATGCCCAAAGTGTAGCAAGCCAAGCTTAGAAACAGCATAGAGACGGATTAAAAGAACGCCAGCCGCGGCGTGATGATCTTCTTCTTCAGGGCGAGGAGACCGTAGGAAAAAAACGGGCTGCGGCGCTTATCGGTCGGCGAGCCTGGGTTGATCAGCCACACTCCCTCGCGCCGCTCGCACATGGGGACATGGCTATGACCGAAAAGCACCACGTCCACAGCCGCGCCCGCAAACGCCTGCCAAGACCGCTCGGCAGCCGTCCTCGATACGCCATCGCCGTGCACCATCCCGATGCGCACGCCGCCGATCTCCACGATCTTCTTGCGTCCGAAGCGACGATGCAGCTCGGGTGGATCATTGTTGCCTGCGACCCCCTCGACCGGTGCGATCGCCTCGAGCTGCTCCACGGCCAGCGGCGTCGTGAAATCTCCCATATGCAGGATGGCCGTCAGTTGGGAAGAGCGGAAGGCTCGGACGAGGAGATCCGGCAGCTGCCGGGCCCGCTGCGGCATGTGCGTGTCGGCGATCAAACCGATGGTGAGCGCGCGCATACGACTAGACTATGCCACTGATTGCCGATATTACTATCAGATGTGTCATTCATGCGGGCCCGCCCCGCGCACCACGCGGCGGCGCTTCGTCTCCCGCGGCCTCCTCTTTTCGAGCGCAGCGCTTCTCGGCGGCGTCGCGCTGCTTGACGCTGCCGCGCTGCCGATCGCAGCCGCTCCGCTGGCCGAGACCACGTCGCCCTATACGTTGTGGCTCGAGCGCAGGCAGACGGGCGAAACGGTCGCGGCGCCGTTCACACTTGACGGGAAGACGTTGTACTGGCCCGGCTATAAGAAGCTGTGCGCGGTCTTGCGCGACGAACGTGTGGCGGCACGCTTCGGCTATGTACAGATCTCCGTGCGCACGATCGAAGCGTTGTGGGCCGTGCAACAATATCTGCGCCGGCTGCGCGTCGATGCACCCATCATCGTGCACAGCGGCTACCGCACGCCTCAGACCAACGCGCTCACCGAAGGCGCCGCGCGCTATTCCCTGCACATGTGGGGGAAAGCGGTCGACTTCCACGTCGACGCCGTGCCGCTCGCAGACCTCGCCGGTATTTGCCTCGCCTGCCCCATCCGCGGCGGCGTGGGTTACTACCCCGACGGCTGGGTGCACCTGGATACGGGACCGCGCCGTTATTGGGAAAGCTGACGCGCCGCTACATTCGACACGGATGCGCACCAACGCATACAGGGCGCATTTCCGGCACTGACTAAGAAACGACGGAGTATGACAGCCCTAGCGATGCCGGTGGACGATGGAGTCGTCCGGCGGCCGCAAACCCCCGAGCTCGAAGCGCTGCAACGGCGCATCCGCGAGCTGGCCAAGCGTAAAAACGCCGTCATCATCTCGCATATCTACCAGCGCCTCGAAGTGCAAGAGGTCTCCGATTTCATCGGCGACAGCCTGAACCTCAGCCGTGAGGCGGCCAGCACCCCGGCTGACATCATCGTCTTCTGCGGCGTGCACTTTATGGCCGAGACCGCCAAACTGCTCAGTCCGAACAAGCTCGTGCTGCTGCCCGACATGAAGGCGGGCTGCGGCATGGCGGACATGATCACGGGTGACCAGGCGCGGGCGTTTCGCGCGCGCTACCCCGGGCGGCCGCTCGTCTCGTACGTGAACACCTACGCCGAGGTCAAAGCCGAATCGGACATCTGCTGCACGTCCACGAACGCGGTCAATATCGTCCGCTCCTTACCCGACGATGAAGTGCTCTTCGCGCCCGACAAATTCTTGGGCGGCTGGGTCCAAAAACGCCTGCCCGAAAAAAAGATCATCACCTGGGATGGGTATTGCCCGACGCACTTCGTCATCCGGGCGGACGCCGTGTTGGCTCGCAAGAAGCAACTGCCGAATGCCTTGGTGCTCGCGCATCCCGAGTGCTCCCCCGAAGTGCTCGAGCTGGCGGACTACGTGGGCAGCACGCAGGGCATCATGGATTTTGCCGGCGTCAGCGAGCGCAAAGAGTTCATCATCCTCACCGAAGCGGGACTATTGCTGCGGCTTAAGAGCCTGCATCCGCACAAGCGCTTCCATTCCATCGCGCCCTGCCCGCACTGCCCGTACATGAAGTTCGTCGAGTTGGAGAAAGTTGCTGCCTGCCTGGAGCACGAGCTCAACCCCATCGAAATCCCGACGTCGATCATGATCCGCGCCCGGCGCAGTATCGAGCGCATGATGGCCGTCACCTAGCACGCGTCCCCGGGAGGTCGGAGCTCCGTCCATGATGCGAGCGGAAGTGTTGGTG
>JALYZS010000041.1 GCA_030948745.1 Vulcanimicrobiota bacterium
GTTTTACCCTGCAGGCCGACAGCGGGCGAGCGGTATTACAGGCGCCAATCCTGCAACACGTTACGTGCGTCGTCGGCGTACACGGGATGAAAGTGGGCATTGAGCGCAAGCGCGCGCTGCAGTTCCCTTTGCGCTTCGGCACGGTTGCCGTTGCGCAGTGTGATGATTCCCAGGTGATAGTGCAACCGCGCATCCTGAGTGTCGTAGCGTGTCGCTTTGCGAGCGGCTCGTTCGGCCTCGCGCCAACGGCCGTTTTGCGCGAGCGCCCAGGCGAGTGTGTCTTCCGCGAAGATGTCGTCGCGCACAGCCACATCCCGTTTCGCGATGCGCAGCGCGTCGGCCAAGCGGATGCGATGCTCCGAATAATAGATGGCCAGCCCGCGATCGTTGAGGCCGCTTGCATTGCCGATCCGCTCAATCGCGAGGATGAGATCCTGTGTTGCGCGCGCGCCTTGCTCGTCGCCCAGTGCTCGCTGCGCGTCCGCTTCATAGCCGAGGCTTTCGGGCAGCGGCAGAAGCTCCGCCGCCTGCGTGGCAGCATCCACGGCCTCGTGCCAGCGGCGCTCGCCCCAATAGAGCCGTGCGAGACCGTTGTAGGCACGTGCATAGTGCGGAAAAATCATGAGCGCCTCGCGGAAGCGTTGCTCCGCGGAGGTATCGTCCCCGAGACTCCAAGCCAGCTCGCCATCACGGAAATGGTACCAGGCTCGTGCTTCGGCCGGGTTGTCGACGACGCTGTCCATTTGCACCATGGTGCGCGCCATGAGCGTGCGAGCCTCAGCCGTGTGACCGGTGACCTCGTCATAACGGGCGAGCGCCGTGAAGACACCGGGATCGGGCTTGAGTCCCGGACGCGTCGAGCGCAGCAACCGATCGGCCTCCTGATAGAATCCAAGCTCCGTATCGATACTGGCCGCCTGTGCGATCGCGCCCGTGTTCCAGGGCTCGATTCGCATGGCTTCGCGCGCATGCGCACGCGCGTCGTGAAAACGATGCAGTGAGAGCTGCGCCGACGCCATCGTCATCTCACCCAGCATGTTGAAATGCGGCTGCAGCACGAGTGATCGCGCGGCGTTATGCTCGGCGCGGATCAGGTCGCCAACGTCACCGGTCTCACGGTAGCGCATCAAGTACTGTGATGCCAGCATGCGGGTCGTGATCTGATCGCGGTTTCGTTGCGCGTTATGTTCGAACGACGCGATGATGCCGTTGCGATTGAGATAATCCGCGGTGACCGGGGCCGGCGTGGCGACCGACGCTTGGGCGATCGTATGATGGTTAAAGTAGGAGGGCCACGCTGCGAGCGCCGCGAGGGCGACCACCGCGATGACCAGCAGACTGTGCTTGCTCACGTCCGCACGACCCCGGGAGCTCCGGACGCCCGCGGCGCGCGGGCCGTCCAGGTGAAGGTCCAAGCAAAAACCCCGAGCAGCGCAGCGACCAGGATTCCGCTGACCGTCAGATCCGGCAGCGGTGAATGCCATCCCAAGGCTTGCGCGAGCTCGTAGCTGCCGACAACCAGCGCGAGCGTCGTCACCGCGATGATCCAAACGCGCGTCGCGCGCACGAGTTCGAGGGGATGGCGTGTGCACAGCTTATACACCAGGATGCTGTCGAGCGTGTCGGTGACGCTCATGCCCAAAGAGAATATCACACCGATGACGAGGCCCAGCAGGATGCCCCCCCCGCTCGTGAGCGCGAGCGCGTAGGTCGCAACCTGACTGGAGGTGTCAAAACCCAAACCAAAGAGCAGACCGATTGGGATGGCGGCAAGCGGACTGGTCGCGGTGCGCAATGCTTTGGGGAGCATCGCTGTCTTCAAACCGGCGATGGGACCAACGCGGTTGATCGCGAGCTGACGCAGGTTGAGCCCGGCGATCGCGAAGAGCGTAAGGATGCTCACCCACGTGCCGATGTTCTCAAGCAGTGCCCCATGGATCGCGATACGGCTGCCGAGCAATCCGGCAAGCGCGGCGATTGCGAGCACCATGATGGAATGGCCGCCGGCGAACAGCGCGCCGACAAAACGGCTGAGGCGATCGCGGACGCTCAAACTGTTGCGCGTGAGATTGTCGATGGCGGCAAGGTGATCCGGGTCCGCCCCATGGCGCAGTCCGAGGACGAACACCGAAAAAGCAGCGACCCAAAAGGCTTCCGGGGCAGCGGGATGACCGATCATGTCGCTTCCTCTTTCAACGATGCAGGGTGTGCGTGCTCGTGGGTATGCACGTGGCCGGGGGCAAGCGCATAGCCGGCGATCGCGGCGAGCACGAGCAGGATCACGGGCAGAAGCGGCGTCTGCAACACACTCTGTGCAGATTTGCCGAACATCACCGTGCCGATGACGCAGATGACGACCGCGGTAAGCAGCGGACCGTACTGGGCGATGCGATCGAGGCCGCGTCTGCCGGCAAGCCATGACGCCCCGTGCACCACTGCAATGCCTAAGCCGGTAAGGACGGCCGCCAGACCGATGCTGAATGCCACCACCACAAGCAAGCCGTAAGCGACTTGGTGCAATGTCAGCGCCGTCAAGAGCACCACGAGCGCCGCCGGGCACGGCGCGACATTGCCGCTCATCGCGATGAGGACGACACTCTTGAACGAGAGTGGTGCCACACCGGCGACGACGTGATGGCCATGTTGGTGGTCGCCATGGGCGTGACCGTGG
>JALYZS010000063.1 GCA_030948745.1 Vulcanimicrobiota bacterium
CGAGGCCCGGTCCGGCTCCTCTGGCGACGCTCTTGTCGCCGCGCCGCTAGCTGCCGGTGACGTGCGTCGAAATCGTGAAGAAATACCGGCGGTACGGCAGATGGAACTGTTCGTAGCCGTCAAGCAGTATGTTCGGCGATTGCATGTTGTATTGATTGACCGGCAGAAAGCCGTGCCCGAAGTAGCCGAAGTTGTCAGCCCACGAGTTGAACATGTTGTTCACGCTGAGCGAGAACTTCGTGTCGCGGACGACTTTGGAGATCGACCCGTTGGCGTAGTAGTAGCGCGGCAGGAGGAGCGGGTTGTTGGCGTCGACTTCGAAGCCCTCGATGTTCGCATCCCAGCCCATCCGTTGGTAGTCGAGGCCGAGCGAGGCCTTGTGCAGCGGGATCCACTGCAGCTGTGAGTTCAGGATGAGATTCGCCGAGCTCTTGAGCAGCGCGAGGTCGAGTGAGAGTGGCCGGGCCGATTGTAGGCCGTAGTTGTACTCCAGCGTCAACGCACGTGTCAGCCGCTGACTGCCAACGAGTTCAATCCCTTTGTACTGCGAACGTCCGAGGTTTTCGGTGATGCCGACGTTCAGGTCGCTCGGAGTGATGTGGTGACCGCAGACTTGGAACACACGCTGATCGTAGGAGTTGAAGATGTCGGCTGGCACGTACCCCGGCGCGAGCGAGCCGACATTGACGTTCGTGCTGAAGAGCTGGCTGTAGAGATTGGTGCGGTATGCGGTGAGCTGGACGCTCGAGCCCGACTCGGATTGATGGCCGTAGGACATCTCCAGATCCGAGCTCGTCTCGGGGATCTGGTTGTTGCCCGGACCTTTGCCGATGTAGGTCGTGCCGCCGCAGTTCGGGTTCAGCGCGCCCGATCCGACGAACGACGCGAAGCGGTCAGTCGGATTCGGCTGCGTGATGCCGCCGCCCACGGTCAAGCGTAACGCATTCGCGATGTTCGGGTGCCACACGAAGGTGACGCGCGGATCCAGGTGGGTCGTTTGGGTGAGTGAAGACCGTTTGAGCCAGGCGTTGACGTAGGCCGTCACCTTGCCCATGGTGATGATATCGCGGGCGAAGACATTGCCGTCGTTGACATACGGGCTGGCCGCAGGCACACCAGCACATGCCCCCGTGTTGGGGTCGCACGTGCTGCGTGTGCGCGCCTCTTGCACGTGTTGGATGTAGTAGCCAAAGCCTATGTCATGGTTGCCAGTCGTGAAATCATCGCTGATCTGGAAGCCGGTCTGCTGCGCGCCCTCGCTGAACCAGAACGCGTTGGGGGGGAACGACGGCACGTACGCCGCGCCGTTCCAGGACACGTTCGGCAACTGGAAGTAGCGGTTGTAATTACGCAGATAAAAGCCATGGTAGTAGTCCAGCACGATGTTGTGCTTGCCGGCGAGCAGCGTGCTGAACTTCCCGTGGTAATCGCCCAGCCGAAACGATTGGTCTGCGGGGCCGCCCCCCTGTGGGCCCGCCAAGAAGCTTGCGACTTGCTGCGGTGTGTAGCACGACGGGTTGCGGTTGCCGAAGGCAAGCAAACCTGCGGGGCACGAGCCGGAGGAATTTTGCGCCGAGAGCTGCGCGTTGGTGAGCGCGGTGTCGTACGGGTTGTAGTCGTTGTCGCCGTTCCCCGTCTTGTCATCCCACGTGGTGTTGCTCAGAGCGCTGAACGTGAACGAGGTGACGGGCGTGAAGGAGTAACGCACCTTGCCCAAGATGGAGTTGGCGAAGAATCCCATGTCCACCGGATAGGTGCCGGCGGCGCGCAGGGTAGGGTCCGAAGGGTCGGGACTCGTGCTCGGGTTGTAGATCATCTGGTGGAAGAGCGGACCGTCGGTGAAGTGCCGGCCATAGTTGAATGCGTAGCCCCACTTCTGATCCGTGCCCGTGAAGCGTACGTTGTAGACGGAGTCCGCGTAGCTGCCGATACCATAGGTCAAGGTCGCTTCGGGGCGACGGGTTGGATCCACCGTCTGCATGTCGATGACGCCGGCGATGGCGTTGACGCCGTACAGGCCGACAGCGCCCGAGCCGTACGTGACGTCGACGGCCTTCAACGCGAGCGAAGGCGCGACGTTATACTCGAAACAACCGCACTGCGAGTTGGAGATCGTCGCGGGGTGGCCGTCGATCAGCGTCACGGTCTCGAGCGCCCCCACGCCCCGCAGGTTGACGGACGAGTTGTCGCCCGGCGCTGCTGAATTGTACTGGCCGGCGTTGATCTGTGGCATCTGCGCGATGCGGTCGAAGAGTCGGAATGATGCAGTGCGATCCAATTGGTCTTTGCTGACGACGTTATAGATCACGGGCGACGTCTGCACGCCGCGCGAGGCTGACACGGTGATACGGCCTAAGGTCACGGTGCTGCTGCGCTGCAGCGCGACGTTTACTTCGACGGTTGCGACCTCGGTGATGTAGATCGTGCTCGACTGCTGGGTCTGATAACCGACCTTTGACACCTGCACGTAGTACGAACCGACGCCAACGCCGCCGAAGACGAACGAGCCCTGAGCATTGCTCACCGTGGAGCGTACGCCTTCCGGCGCTTGCAGTTGCACGCTGGCATCCGGCACGGGTTTTCCGACCTCGTCCGTGACCTGACCGCGGATGACCGAGGTCGCGCTCACCGGTGAGGATGAGGCGGCGCCGACCACCGAGTTTGCTGCTTGGGCGGGCGAAAAAAACGACAGCGCTATAGACAGCAGCGCCGCCGCAAGAGAAAACACTCGCAAAATACACCTTCCAGGACGGGGTTGCGTTCGCTGTACAGCGGCTGGTGCACGACCAGCCGCCCGCAGCTCTTCTTGATGATTCTGCGGAACTGGCGCCCTTAGCGAAACCGCCCAACTTGCATCGTACGGTGGGGCGCTTAAGGGTATGTTAAGATCACATTATGACATTTTAACGATTCGCCGCTACGGGTTTTCGGCAAAAGAAGAGGCCGCCTTGGGCTAAGAGGCGGCCTGATGGAGTCTCGCGCGAGGGACTCACGTGGATTTATCGTTGCAGCATCTCCGTCTTCACTTGCGGCCTAGAGTTTGCAGCGATGCCAAAGCCGCTTTTGAGGCTGCGTCCGGCAACGGAACATACTCGATCTGCGAAGCGAGCTTCTGCCCGTCGGTTTCCATCCAGACGAACAGATCATGCAGCGCCGCCTGCTTTGCCGCATCAGCATACGTCTGGTACAGCAGCACCCAGGAATACCCCGCGATCGGGTAGGCGTTCGCCGCTCCCTGATCGACGATGGAGAAATCCTTCGCGTTGACATTCGGCTTGGCCGCCGCGGCCGCACCTACGGTCTCCAGCGAAGGCAGGACGTACCTGCCGGCTTTGTTCTGCAGCATCGCATACGGTATCGCGCTTTGCATGGCATACGACAACTCGACGTAGCCGATCGCGCCGGGATTGTTGCGAATCGCGCCCGCCACGCCTTCCGTACCCTTGTAACCCTGCGCTGAGGCCGCGATCCATGGAACCGTCTTTCCCACCCCGACGCGATCTTTCCATTGCGGGCTCACTTTGCTCATATAGTCGCTGAAGATATAAGTCGTGCCGCTGCCGTCAGCGCGATGCACGACCGCGATAGGCAAATTCCTGGGCGTGAAGCCGGGATTGAGCGCTGCGATCTGCGGGTCGCTCCAATTCGTGATCTTGCCCAAGAAGATGTCGGTCAAGACTTGCGGGTTGAGCCTCAAGTGGGGCGGCGCATCCGGCACATTGTAGGCGATGGCGACACCCCCCAGCGTCACCGGCAACTGCATGACTTTGCGGTCGTTGGGTATCGCTGCCAACTCCTTCGCGCCCATCGGCACGTCGCTTGCACCGAAGTCGACGGTGCGCGCGGTGAATTGCCGGATGCCGCCGCCCGAGCCGATCGATTGATAGTCGACCCGCACACCGGGGTGCGAGGCGCCGTACTGGCTGAAGGCGCGCGAGAAGAACGGCAGGTCGAAACTCGATCCCGCGCCGACGATGGTCAGCATCTTGCCCGCTGGTGCAGCGCTGCCGCCGGCGGTGTCGCTTGTTTGGGACGTTTGGTTGGAACAGGCGGTCAGCGCAGCGGCCAGAGTCACTGCCACCATAGTGGTGCGTAAGGAGATCACGTGCATGCCCTTTCTTTGAAAGCGTTGCTCAAGGTGGGTCTTATCCGAAACGGCCGGTGATATAGTCTTCCGTGCGTTTGTCCTTCGGGGTCGTGAAGATCCGTGATGAGGCGTCGAACTCGATGAGCCGGCCCGGGCGCCCTTCGTCGGCCAACAGGAAGCCCGTGAAGTCCGACACGCGTGCGGCCTGCTGCATGTTGTGGGTGACGATGACGAATGTGTAGTCGCCTTTGAGCTCGCGCATGAGGTCCTCGATCTTCGTGGTCGAAATAGGATCCAGTGCCGACGCCGGCTCATCCATCAGCAAGACTTCGGGCTCGACGGCGAGCGCACGCGCGATGCACAATCGTTGCTGCTGTCCACCCGAGAGCGAGGTGCCCGAGTCGTGCAGCTTGTCTTTCACCTCATCCCACAGCGCTGCTTTGCGCAGGCTCTCCTCGACGATGGTCTCAAACGCGGTGCGGTCGCGCGACTTGTTGCTCAGCTTCACGCCCGCGAGGACGTTCTCGGCGATCGACATCGTCGGAAACGGGTTCGGCCGCTGGAAGACCATGCCGATGCGCTGACGCATCGCGGTCGGATCGACGCCCGGTTCGTACAGGTTGTTGCCGTCGAGCAGCACTTCGCCCTCGACGCGTGTGCCGGGGATGATTTCGTGCATCCGGTTCAAGCAACGCAGCAGCGTCGACTTGCCGCAGCCGGACGGACCGATCAACGCGGTGATCGCTCCGGCCTCGAAGCTCATCGAGACGTCCTCGATGGCGCACAAGGAACCGTAGAACGCGCTCAGGTGCGACGCCTGCAGCGTCTTTTCCAAGCCGGCTCTGCTCATCGGAACGACATGCGCGCCGGGAACAGCGAACGCGCCGTGATGTTGATGACGAAGACCAAAACGATGAGCGTGAGCGCCGCGCCCCACGCGAGCTGTTGCCAATCAGGAAAACCGGAGATCGCCAAGCGGAAGAGCGTCAGCGGCAAAGCGGCAGTACGGTCGCTCGGACCGGCCGACCAGAAATCGTTACCGAACGCGGTGAACAGCAGAGGCGCGGATTCGCCCGCGACGCGCGCGATCGACAGCAGCGCCCCGGTGACGATGCCCGGGCGAGCGACCGGCACCGTGACGAGCAGGATCGCCTTCCACATCGGGATGCCCAGCGCGAGCGCTCCTTCGCGGATTGACGTGGGCACGAGCCGCACGGCTTCCTCCGTCGTGCGCACGACGATCGGCAGCATGATGATCGCGAGCGCGACGCCGGCAGAAAAAGCCGAGAAGTGATGCTGCGGCACCACGACGACGGTATAGGCGAACACGCCGATGGCGATCGACGGCACGCCGGTGAGCACATCGCTGAAAAATCGCACAGCGAACGCGAGCCGGCCTCGCCCCAGCAACGCCAGGTAAATGCCGGCGAGCACGCCGACGGGTATGGCACCGACGCACGCCATCGCAATGATCTCGAACGAGCCGACGATGGCATTCGCCACGCCGCCGCCGGAAATGCCCAGCGGCGCGGGCAGCTTCGTGAAAAACGCGAGGTTCATCGCCCCGGCGCCGCGTTGCACGACGTACAAGACGATGATCGCGAGCAGGCCCGCCGCAATGCCCGCGCACAGCCAAGCGATGAAGACCATGAACGCGCTCCACGCCTCGCGCGCGCGTAACGATCTCATGTGCGTGCACCGCGCAGGCGGTTTGTCACGCTCCATACCAATACGCGGGCCACGATGTTGACGACGATGCTCAAGATGAAGAGCAGTGATCCGACGCCGATGAGGACGGCGATGTAGTCCTGCCCCGTCGCTTCGGTGAACTCGTTCGCCAGGACCGCGGCCATCGTATATCCGGGTGCGAACAACGAGGCGCTGATAGCCGGCTTGTTCCCGATGACCATCACGACGGCCATCGCTTCCCCGAGCGCGCGACCCAGCGCGAGCACCAGTGCGCCGATGATACCCGAGCGCGCATACGGGATCACGGCGCGGGTGAGCATCTCCCACTTCGTGGCACCGAGCGCAAGCATGGCCTCGCGTTGCTCGCGCGGCACCGCGCCGAAGATATCACGCGCGATCGCGGTGACGGTGGGCAGAATCATGATCGCCAGCAGGACGCCAGCCGTCAGGTAACCCGTGCCATAAAAGTTGCCCTGAAAGATCGGCAAGAAACTCAGCGAGTGCGCGAGCACGGGTTCGACGGCGCTGCGCATCACCGGTGCCAACACGAATAGACCCCAGATGCCGAACACGACGCTTGGCACGGCCGCAAGCAGTTCGATGAGCATGGCGACCGGATCCGCGACGCGACGCGGCGCGATCTCGGCCAACAGCAAGGCGGCGCCTAAACCGACGGGAGCGGCGAGCACGAGCGCGATGAGCGACGTGACCACGGTACCATATACAAATGAAAGCACGCCGAACTTCCCGCTGTTGGGATCCCATTCGACGGTGTGGATGGCTTGCCAACCGACGGTTTTGACCGCGGGCCATGCGGCCAGGGCCAGACTGACGAAGAGCGCGGCGACGACGAGCAGCACGAGCCACGCCGCGAGGCTGAACACGCTGAGAACCGCACGGTCGCGCACGCTGTGAGCGAGCTGACGGCTGGAGGACGGAGCAGCAGCCGCGGGCAGCGACGCGAGTTTGATGCGATCCTCCGGCAAGTGCCTGCTGATTTGCGAAAGTGAGGGCGATGCGCAGGTTTGTTACCTGTGGCCGCGCAGCCTTCCGCATCGCCGAATGCAGCGCGCTCGCGTTCGCTGCAGCCCAACGTTAAGAAACCTTAAGCTTCGGATGTGTTGAAAAGGTTAGGGGACGGCCGGGGTTTCCGACGAGGGGTTGGCCGCCTGCAGCATTTGGTCGCTGCGCGCGAGGATGCCGTCGAGGTCGACGACCGAGCGCTTGAGTTTACGCGGCACACCTTCCACCATGTAGACGACGCGCTCGCAGATGTTCGTGGCATGGTCGGCGATGCGTTCGAGGTACAGCGCGACGAGGATCAAGTTGCTGGCACGTCCGATCGCCTTCGGGTCGCTGGCCATGAATTGTATCAGCTCCCGGAAGACCTGACGGTAAAGGCTGTCCACCTCGTCATCTTTGCGCGGCACCTCATGTGCCATGCTGGCATCGCGATGCGAGAACGCATCGAGCGACTCGCGCAGCATCTCGCGGGCCTTTCGGGCCATCAACGGAATGTCGATGAGCGGCTTCAGCGAGGGCTCATTGGCGAGGTTGATCGTGATCTGCGCGATATCGCAGGCATGGTCGCCGATGCGTTCGAGGTCGATGATGATATCGAGCATCGCCGCGATGGTGCGCAGATCGGACGCCATCGGCTGTTGCAGGGCGAGCAAATTGAGGCAATTGGTCTCGATGAGCACATTGAGATCGTCGATGTAATCGTCAGCCCGCAAGATCTCTTCAGCCTGCTGCAGGTCGGCGCGCGTGAGGGCGTCGACCGCTCGCGTGATGGCCTCCTCGACCAGACTGCCCATGCGCAGCACGTTCTGCTGCGTCTCATCTAAGATCCGGTGAAAATTCTCGCGACCCAAAAAGGCTGGTGCTCCTTCCGCAGACTGCGGCTCCCTGCATTATAAGCTTCGGCAACTTGTTTGTAAACCGCTACCATCGGCTCACACATGCAGCAGACAGGAAAAAGTGGTACCGACACCCAGCGCGCTCTCCACGCTGATGCTGCCACCGTGTACCTCGATGATGTGTTTGACGATGGCCAAGCCGAGGCCGGTGCCCGATTGCGTCTTGGCACGAGCGGCGTCGACCACGTAGAAGCGCTCGAAGATGTGGGCGAGCGCAGCAGAGGGGATGCCCGACCCTGTGTCCTGGACCACAAGTCGGACGTCACCGTTGTGCCTGCTGGCGCTCACGGCGATGCTGCCGTGCGGCGGTGTATGTCGCAGCGCGTTGTCGAGCAGGTTCACGAGCACTTGATACAGTTTGTCTCGGTCGGCCGAGATGACCAGCGGCTCAGACGCGACCGCGCAGTGAAGCGAGATACCCACCGCGGCTGCGCGCTGCGCTTGTCCATCGACCGCCTGCTGACATAACTCGTTGAGGTCGACCGCGCCCAAGCGCAGCTCCAGCTTGCCTGTCTCCAGCCGCGCCAAGTCGAGCAGGTCCTCCACCAGTTTGATCATGCGTTCGGTCTCTTGTGCGATGCTCGTGAGAAACTCTTCGGAAGCTGTGCGGTCCACGCCGGACCGCAGCGTCTCGACCATGAGCTTCACCGCGGTGAGCGGCGTGCGTAATTCGTGCGACACATTGGAGACGAATTCGCGCCGCAACGACTCAAGTTCGCGCATCGGCGTCAGGTCGCTCACGATGGCGAGCGCCTCGCGCTGCCCGGCAGGCGAGCTGAGCACGCGCGTCGTGACGAGCAGCGTCCGCTCTTGTGCCGCGCGATAGGCGACCTCGCCGCTTTCTTCCACCGCATCGCGCAGCGCCGCCGCGAGGCGCCTGTCCAACTCGAAACTGCGCACGATCTCGATGAGCGCGCGGCCCGCGGCGGGTTGCGAGCTGACGTTGAAGATGCCGGCCGCGGTCTGGTTGAAGACCCGGATACGCAGGTCCTCACCGATGATGATGATGCCCACCGGCAGCGCCTCCAGCACCGCGTCAATACTGCTGGCCGGATCGGCCGGCCCAGGCGGCGTCGCAGGCACGGGCGCCACGACGCGGCTTTGCGCAGCCGCCGTGGCTGCCCAGAGCAACAGCGCCGCGAGCGCCAGGCCGACGAACGCGAACACCGCGCGACCCGGAGGCGGCAGCAGCACCGCCGCAGCGGCGCAGGCCAGCAGACCTAGGACGACGCCTGCGAAAAGGTAGCGCGATTCGACCACGTGGCGACGCTATCGGTTAGTCGCGAAAGAGATAGCCGCGGCTGCGCACCGTGATGACGTGCTGGGGTTCGTTCGGGTTGTCTTCGATCTTCTCACGCAACCAGCGGATGTGCACGTTGACGGTTTGCTGGTCACCGTAGAAGTCGAATCCCCAGATCTTGTCGAGCAGCGCCTGCCGCGTCACGACGCGTCCCTTGTTGAGCAGCAGCACGTGCAGCAACCCGAACTCTTTGGGCGCGAGCTCCACCAGTTTGCCGGCTTTCGTCACGCGTTGGCGTTCGAAGTCCAGCTCGATCGTGCCGCCGCGTAGGGGCGCCACCGGCGTGTGCGTGTTTTGCTGGCTGACGCGACGCAGGTGCGCTTTGACGCGCGCTAACAGCTCGTAGACGGAGAACGGTTTTGTGATGTAATCGTCGGCCCCGATCTCCAAACCTAGGACCTTGTCGATCTCTTGGTCTTTCGCGGTGAGCATGAGGACCGGCACATTCGACCGGCGCCGGATCTCGCGGCAGACTTCGATGCCATCGAGCACGGGCAGCATGATGTCCAACAGGATCAGATCCGGACGTTCGCTCTCGGCCACGCTCAAGGCTTGGCGCCCGTCGCCTGCGGTGCACACCAGGTAGCCGTTGCGCTCCAGATTGAAGCGCAGCGTCTGCAAAATCGTGGCTTCGTCGTCGACGACGAGGATCTTCGGCCCGCGCTGCGTCTGCAATTCCGTCATGCGGCGCGCGTTCTTCGGCGCGCGGCCGCTTCACCTCTCGACGCTGCGTCAGCGCGGGACCACGGTGAACCCATGGTAGGCCCATGAATACCAGATGCCATATGCGTTTGCAAGGATCGAGAAAATGATGAGACCATACCACACCGCTCCCTGGCTGCGCTGCAAGCCGCGCGCGACCAGGGGCAACGCGAACGCCTCGAAGTCGAGGCTGTGGCGCATGCCGAACTGTTCGAACCCGTTGACGTAGTACAACAGCGAGGGTCCAGCCGTCAGCACGACCGCAGCCCACCAGAGCAACGTCTCGCGGCGGCGCGCCGGGGCTAAGAAGGCCAGCAGCAACGCAGGGCTCGTGAACGTCAATGCGATGCCGAACGACGTCGGCTTCAGCCACGGGAAATGCGCCATCCACTCAGGCGGCATGAACAAGAAGCTGTACAGGTTGAAGGGCAGATATCGCAAGCGGAAGGGGCTGCCCGTCGCCTCGCCCACCTGATCCTGGTGGTACCATAGCGTGTAGCCGATGTCGCCCAGGGTATGCCAGCGCGCATAGTTGTACGCGACGTAGATCAAGAACAACGGGACGAACCCGAGCGCGAACGAGGTCAAGACGCGGTAATCTCTGTCCTCTTTCGATAGATACAACCAGAGCATGAAGGGTAGGATCGCGACCACCATCGGAAAGCGGCACAGCGCCGCGCACGCGCACAGCAATCCGACGAGCCAAGGACGTCTGTGGCCATAACATTCGACGAGCGCGAGCAGCGCGAACATGAAGCCGCTCACGTGTGCGAACATCCACACCGCACCGAACGCCGTGCACCACCAAAGCACCGTCCCAACGGCGACGAACGCCGTCAGCCACGAACGCTGTCGTGCCGTCAGGCCCATGCGCAAGAAGAGGACGTCCGCGGTCGCGACGCTGATCGCCGCGCACATCGCACCGACGACGACTTGGTTGGCGTGGACGCCGAACAACGTGACCAGCGGCAGCATGAACACCGCCGGAAGCGGCGCTTCGATGATGTACCAGTGGCCCCCGTACTGCAGCGCGTCGATGCCGGGAATCGGCCCGTCCAACCACAGTTGTCCATGCAGCCAGGCCTGCGCGAGCAACGTGTAGTTGTTGTAGGCGGTGTCCTTGAAGCCGCTCGAGACGAGATAGAGGGCAAGCGCCCCGAAAAAAACCAGCCATGTTCGTTTATTCAGCGCCGGGGCCACCGCACCCGAGGGTTGTTGCATCAAGGGGCTGCGGCGGGGGTCGTGGTCGGAACCGCGCCCGTGGCATTGAACACGTCTGCCGGGATCGAGCGCGGGAAGCCGTAACTCGTGAAGCGGATGGACTCTTTGTAGACCGAGTTGCCGGTTGGGGACTGCGCCGTGCATGTCACCTGCACCGATGTCGGCAACCAGTACGCGGCCGCGGGGCCGAAATTGATGAGCCCATCGCCGGCGCAGTCGCCGCCGGTCACCGTGAACGTCTCGCGCAATGGCAGCGAACGCCGCGCGTCGAGGTAGATATCTTTCAAGGCGAAGTCGGCGCTCATCTTGCGCAGCAGCGCGAGGTGCAGCGCTTTGCGGCCGGCGAGCGACGCTGCGCCGCCCAGGCTGACGTCATAATCGTCCGGGGTTGGCGCGAACTGCGCGACATCGTACGGCCAGACCGGGCGGTGCAAGATGACCGAACGAGCCGGCACGATCGGCGATCCGTTGACCGTGACGGTGTCGTTGCGTTCTTCGCCCTCCAAAGTCCGGTACACGCGATGCTCTTCCGTGACGATCCGGTTCGGGCCGCTACGCGTGTGCGTATAGGTGAATTGGACGAACGCCGGATGTGGCAGTTTCGCCACCGCGCTGTGATAGTCGTCGAGCACGTTCAGCGGGGATGGCGTGGCTGCGAGCAGTAACGCGGCCAGCGTACCCGCCGACGTCGCTGTGAAGCGGCGCCTCACCCCGTGGCGCCCGCCGCCGCTCACGCCGCCACGACCGATGCGATCGCCTCCGGCACCGCGGCGAACGCCGCCTCGATCCCAGCGGCGTTCTTTCCGCCCCCCTGCGCGCTTGCCGCATTGCCGCCGCCCTTCCCCGAGACGTGGGGCATCATCGCGTCCAGTATCTTGCGCGCGGAGAGACCGCGCGACAGCAAATCGTCGCTCACCGTCACGAGCAGCGAGACCTTGTCGCCTTCGCCTGCCGCAAGCGCGAGCACGCCCGTCGGCCAGCGTTGACGCGCCGCTTCATTGAAGCGTTTGAGCGCAGACGGCTCGGCCAGCCGCACTGTGAGATAGCTGATCCCGCGCACGTGCTTCGCATTGGCGATCTCAGATGCAGCGCGCGCTGCGGCCAGCTGGGCTTGCAAACCCGCGATCTGCTTCTCAAGGTCGCGCCGCTCGTGCGCGAGCCGCGTCACGCTTTCAGGCAATTGCTCGACCGAAGCCGTGAGCACCGATCCGGCCTGCTCCGCTGCATCGCGCACACGGCTGACGTAATGGTCCGCCGCATCGGAAACCACGCCTTCGACGCGACGGATTCCCGCGGCGATCGCCGACTCCGCCGCAAGGATGAAGTGGCCGATCTCGCCGGTCGACTCGACGTGCGTCCCACCGCAGAGCTCGACGCTCGGTCCGAACGTCACGACTCGGACCAGGTCTCCGTAGTTCTCCCCGCGCATGAACACCGCGCCCCGTTCGACGGCCTGCGCGAACGGCATCACCGCGACGGCGCGATGGTAGTCCGCACGGATGAGTTGATTGACCCGTGACTCGACCTCGCGCTCTTGCTGCTTGCTCAATGCCCCAGGCGCGGCGAAGTCGAAGCGGGTGCGGTCCGGAAAAACCGCGCTACCCCGCTGCGCTACGCTTTCTCCGATCACGTCTTTCAGCGCACGCTGCAGCAGATGGGTGACGCTGTGATGGCGGCGGATCTCACGCCGCCATGAAGGGTCGACGACCGCATCCACGGTGGTGCCGGTGGCCAGCGTGCCTTGCTTTTGGACTCCCTTGTGCAAGATGTACTTATGGGATTTGTCCTGGTACTGCGTGTCCGTCACGTCGAACAGCGTGCCGGGGGCGACGAGCACGCCGCGGTCGCCGGCTTGGCCGCCGCGCTCGGCATAAAATGGTGTGCGGTCCAAGACGATCACGCCGCCTTCACCGGCTGCCAATGCGTTGGCCATCCGCCCGTCAGCGCCATAGATCGCCACGACCGCGCCGCTGTCTTGCAGCTGTTCGTAGCCGACGAACTGCGAGCCGGGCACGTCGATCGTGGATGGCACGTGCACGCGCACCTCGGCACGTTTGGCCGACGCGTCCCGTCGCGCTCTCGTACGTTGCTCTTCCATCGCCGCGCGATAGCCGGCCATATCCACCTCCCTGCCGTGTTCGTGCGCGATCTCGGCCGTCAGCTCGGGTGGAAAGCCGAACGTGTCGTAGAGTTCGAAGACCGCAGCACCCGAGAGCTCAGCGCTGTCGCTTTTCTTGGCCTGCTCGATCATCGACAAGAGGCGGCCCTCGCCTTTGGCAAGCGTCTGGTCGAACAGACGCTCTTCATCCCCGAAGATGCGCTGCGCCAGCGGCTGCGCCTCGCGTAAGTCCGGGTAGCCGTCGATGAACGAATCGATGACCGCAGGCACGAGCGCCGTGAGAAAACCATTCGGCAACCGCAGGCTGCGCCCGCTGCGCAAGGCGCGGCGCATGAGAAAGCGCATGACATAGCCGCGATCGGTGTTGCTGGGCTGCACGCCGTCGGCCGCCAAGAACACCGTGGCGCGCGCGTGGTCGGCGATGATGCGCCGCTGCACGGCCTGCTCTTCGGCCGGGAGCGGAGCGCGCTCCTCGGGCTTGGGTAACCCGCGGATGATGCTCTGATACAGATCCGTGTCAAAGATCGACGCTTTGCCCGCCAGGATCATCGCCACGCGTTCGAGCCCCATGCCCGTGTCGATGCATGTGCGCGGCAAGGCGCGCAGCTCACCATCGATCGCGCGATCGTATTGCTGAAACACGAGATTCCAGAACTCGATGTAGCGGTCGCAGTGCGCACAGCCGACAGCGCAATCCTCGCGGCCGCAGCCGGCGGCGGCGCCGAGGTCGTAATAGATCTCCGAGCACGGCCCGCACGGTCCGGTCGCGCCCATATCCCAAAAGTTATCTTCGCGCATCCGCGTGATGCGCTCCGCGGCCAGACCCACGTCGCGCCGCCAGATATCGGCTGCCTCATCGTCATCCACGTAGACGGTGGCATGCAGCCGCTGCGGATCCATCGCTAAGGTGCCGGTCAGATATTCCCACGCCCACAGAATCGCTTCGCGCTTGTAGTAGTCGCCAAACGAGAAGTTGCCGAGCATCTCGAGGAACGTGCCATGCCGGCCGCTGCGGCCGACGTTGTCGATGTCGTTCTTCCCGCCGGCGACGCGCAGGCAGCGCTGCACCGTGACCGCGCGCTTCGCGGGGGGCGTCTCCTGACCGAGGAACACCGGCACGAACTGTTCCATGCCCGCGATCGTGAACATGGTGGTCGAGAAGGCATGCGGCACCAGCGTCGCGCTCTTGAGGTGCTCGTGACCTTTCGCGGCGAAGAAATCGACGAAGGAGCGGCGGATCTGCTGTGATTTCATAGCGGTCGCACCGTCGGTCGTACTCTCGGACGGCACCCTAGGGTGGTTGGCGTCCGACCGCTATTCTTCTTTTAAGATTTTCTTGAGCTTATCGAGCGCACGCTGCTGCAACCGGGAGATGTGCATCTGGGAGACATTGAGCCGTTTGGCCACTTCTGTCTGCGACATATTCTCGTAGAATCGCAGATAGATGATGATGCGCTCGCGCCGGTCGAGGATAGTGAAAGCCGGCTCGAGGTTCGCCTTATCCTCGAGCAGGGCAAGCTCGCTGTCCTCACGCCCCAGGTAGTCGAGCAGCGTGGTCGCCTTGGCGTCACCGTCCACGGAGAGCTCTGAATCGAGCGACAGCAGATTGTAGGCCTGCCCGAGCTCTTGCGCTTCGATGATCTCTTCGTCGGTCGCCCCAAGGCGCTGTGCCAGATCGGAAACCGTCGCAGCGCGGCCTAACTCGACCGATACGCTCTCCACGGCGCGGTTGACCGCCAAGTTCAGCTCTTGCAAGCGGCGCGGCACGCGCACCGCCCAGCCCTTGTCACGAAAATAGCGCTTGATCTCGCCGATGATGGTCGGGGTGGCATAGGTCGTGAACTCGACCCCGCGGCCGGTGTCGAAGCGATCGATGGCTTTGATGAGACCGACGGTCCCGACCTGGATCAAGTCGTCGAGCGCTTCACCGCGGTTGGCGAATCGCACCGCCAAGTAGCGCACGAGGTTGAGGTGCGCGACGACGAGTTCCTCGCGGATCTTGGGATCGCGCGTCTGCGAGAAGACGCCGAACAGCTCGCGCGTTTTCTCGCGGTCGAACCGCTCTTCAAGTCCGTCCGAGGTCGCCGCCTGGTGGGTGCTCATGGTTTAGCTGCGCAGAAACTTCGTCATCGTGAGCTTCGTGCCGGATTCCGGATTGAGCTCGTAGTCGACATCGTCCATCAGCGAGCGGATGAGGAAGACGCCTAAGCCGCCGACCTTCGGCTCACCGAGGTCCTTGGGCCCAAGCCCGCGGCCGGCGAAACCTTTGCCGCTGTCCTGCACGATCACGACGATCTTGTCGGAATGGATGGCGCACGAGACGCGCACCGCCTCGCTGCCGCTGGCGTGTTGAATGCAGTTGGTGCATGCTTCAGCCACGGCCAGCTTCAGATCCTCGATGTCCTCGATGGAGAACTTCAGGCGGCTGGCGATGCCGGCCACGGCCAAACGCGCAACACCCACCCACTCGGCGCGGCTGGGGATGCGCAGTTCGACGACGTTGGTCGCGCCGTCGGTCTCAGGCTGCGAACTTACAGGTTCTCGCATGCCGCGCCTTCGTTGTCATAGATGCCGAAGATCTTCACCAGCCCGGTGATGTCGAAGATCTTCTTGATCTGCGGGTTGGTGCAGACGAGGTTCACCGCGCCGCTATGCTCGCGCACACGCTTGAGCCCGCCGATGAGCACGCCCAAGCCGGTGGAATCGATGTAGCGCACGTTCTCGAGGTTGATCACGAGCGCGTAGTGGCCTGAGTCGATCAGCTCCATGATCGTCTCTTTGACTTTCGGCGACGTGTAGACGTCGATCTCGCCGTTCAGATCGACGACGCTGATGTTGCGTTCGCCGTCAAGGTCTCGTACGTTGACTTTTATGTCCACTGATCCGTCCTGCTCAAGCTTATTGGGTACCGAATTCGTCTGTCTTGGCTTGCGCCGTGCGCTTCCCGATGTCGACAGCATCATTGAACTGGCCGCGCACGTTTTCGAACGTTTCACGGCCGCGCTTGCTGAGCTCATCGGCTTGCGAGCGCAGGTCATCGGCGAGGTCGGACGCCCGGCTCTTCAGATCGGACGCGAGGTCCATCGCCTTGCCCTTCACCTCGTGCGCTTTCCCGCGGATGAGATCGCGTGTCTCTTCGCCGCTCTGCGGCGCTAAGACGACCGCGACGACCGCACCCACCAAACCGCCGAGCACGAAGCCCGAAAAGAAACCCATTCCTGAATCATGACGGTCGTTATTGCCCATGATTGCCTCTCCAGTATCGACGTTATTGCGATCCGTTACTGTGACGCGAACGGAAAAACGCTTGCGCCCCGCGCGATACCCCAGCCACGACTCCGACGACATTCGCGACGGTCGGTGAAACCGCCGCCTGCGCCGCATCGGCGGCTTTGGCGATCCCGGTCGCGACGCGTTCCAGCATCTCGGTCAGTCGATTGACGCGCGTGACCATGCTGTCGACGTTGCCCAGGACGCCGCCGACATGATCGAGCGTGGCCGTGACGGGCGGCTCGATCGTATCGAGCATGTGGTCGACCTTGCGCAGCGTTTCTTGCGTACGGTCGAGCACGCCCGCCAAGCGGACGAACACGATCGCCAGCGTGATGGCGATGATGAGTGAGGCTGCCCCGATGGCGAGCCACATGAAATCTTGTGCGGACATAATCTCGGCTGCGACATCCTCGTGTAGACGTGGGCGGTTCTTGGCGCTTTCCGGCGGCGCCTGCCGTCGCTGCGCTGTCTAGCCCGGCTGTGCGCTATCCGCGAGCAGCGCGCCGGACAGAGAGCGAAGACGTGCCACGAGCGGTACCAGCGACGCCGTGACGCGATCGAGCTGCTCCGCTGTGGTCATTCTACCCAAAGACAGGCGGATGCAACCACGCGCCTGTGGTGCGTCCAGGCCTATGGCCGTCATCACGTGGGATGGGTCGAGCGATCCCGAGCTGCAGGCGCTGCCGGTGGAGATATCGATGCCGGCCAGGTCCAGCCCGACGACCAGCGTGTCGCCTTCGATGCCGGCGAAGCGAGCGTTGATATTATTCGGGAGGCGGTCGCGGACCGGGCCGTTGAGGGAGCTGTCCGGGATCTGCCCGAGGAGCTGCTGGATGAGGCGGTCGCGGAGTGCGCTGAGCCGGTACACGCTCGCGGGAAGCTCTTTTACTGCGAGCTCGAGCGCGACGGAGAGGCCGACGATCCCGGGGACGTTCTCCGTGCCGGAGCGCCGGCCGTCTTCCTGGCCGCCGCCGTGGATGAGCGGTTCGACCGGCGTGCCATGGCGCAGATACAGGCCGGCCACGCCTTTGGGACCCTCGAATTTGTGCGCGGAGAAGGACAGCGCGTCGACGCCGAGCGCATCGACGTCCACCGGGACGTGCCCGACGCTTTGGACCGCATCGGTGTGGAAGCGGGCGCCGCGTTCGTGCGCCAACGCCGCGAGTCGCGCGATCGGCGCGATCGTGCCTATCTCGTTGTTCGCATGCATCACGCTCACGAGCGCGGTGCGCTCGCTCAACGCGGCCGCCAGGCTGTCCGCCTGCAGCACGCCGTCGCCGTCCACCGGTACTATCGTCACGCTATGCCCGCGTGCGCGCAACGCCTCGGCGGTGTGCAGCACAGCGTGGTGTTCGGTCGCGCAGGTGATCAGTTCATTCCGGCGTCCGCTGCAGGCCAGGATGCCGCACAAGGCGAGCGCGTCGGCTTCCGAACCGGTGCCGGTGAAGACGATTTCGGACGGCTTTGCGCCGAGCGCAGTGGCCGTGCGTTCGCGCGCCTGGTCGAGCGCGTGGTGAACGCGCTGTCCGCTGGAATGCAAGCTCGACGCATTGGCGTAGCGATCGGCGAAGAACGGCAGCATCGCTTCAAGCGCTTCCGGACGCAGCGCGGTCGTGGCCGCGTTATCGAGATAGATCCTCTCCATGGACGGCGCGCTTCTGCGCGGGGTCAGTCGCGCCATGCCGCCGAAGAGCGGCATGTGGAGAGGGATCCGTCACTTTTCGGCGAGACCGTGAACCCGCCGAGCAACGCCGCGGAAGAGGCGCTCCCCGTTGGCGCGCCGCTGGCAGCCCGCATGCGCCCGGCGAACCTTGACGAGTTCGTCGGCCAAGCGCACGTGCTCGGTCCCGGCAGCGCCCTGCGCGCCGC
>JALYZS010000067.1 GCA_030948745.1 Vulcanimicrobiota bacterium
ATGGCTTGAGCGCGCAGCGCTTTCTTGGCAGATCAACCGGAAGGCATCAGCGCAGTTTGGAGTTCGCAGGATTATCGGAGAGTCGCCATTTTATGCAGCTGGTTCAAATCTCAGCGCGGGTTTTAGCGAGCTTTGGCCCCGAGAGGAACTATTCGTCGTGTACGGAGATCCTTCTGTGCGCAATTCGACCCACGTGCTGACGGTCAAATTGATATACTACCTCGGCGCAGCCAAAGGCGTCTGAGAGAAGCGGGCTTTGGAGCCGCCAGATCGGCGCAGCTAATGTACCGCCATCCGTTCTAAACGTTTCGCGTCGCCAAGATTTGAGTTGCCTTCGAGGAACGATACGCCGCGCAGCTCCTCCGCGCGCGGGCCGCTATAACGCAAGATGTAGAGTCCGTTGCGCACGTCGACGACGTAGATCAAACCATCATGGATGATCGGATAGCTCCAGAACAGGACTTTGCTCGGTCCGCGGCCCAGCGCCGGGTCTTCGGTGGCCACGTGATCCAGCGGCACTGGACTGAACCACCCGGCCCGTACGGGCTTGGCTGCATCGCTGATGTCTTCTATCTGCAAACCGCCGGAATGCCATGTCGTGACCGCAAGGTGTGGCAGCACCGTCGGGTTGTGCGACGAAAAGCTCGTGAACTGTTCGAGCCGCGCGTCCTTGCCATACCCGTCGCAGAACGATTGCCTGTCTTCTTCTATCTGGAATTCGCTCACGATCTTTGGGTGTGATTCGTCTGCGACATCGATCAGCCGTGCCCAGCCCCAGGGACAGCCCGACGATGGATGGCTATAAGTGCCATAGACTTCGTCGGTGGTCAGCACGAGCTTGCGCCCCGGCACCTTGATAGCGGAGTGACCTGCGGCGCATGTATGCTTGCACGTCGCGGGTACGGCGCTCGGATCGGCCGGAGATTGGCCCCACACCGGCCGCTGGAGCGGTGAGCTGATCAAATCATCGTTGAGCGAGAGCACCGTGCCCGGTGTCTTGTCGTGTGCGACCCGTTCGGTGTTGAGCACGAGAAACTGCCCCGCCTCCATCGCGAGGTAGGTGCGAGTGCCATCGACCGAAACGCCCATTGAATGCGCGTACAGATTGCAATCATACGGGCCACATGTCTGGGATTTCGCGGCAACGTACGGGTAGTCGGGCCGATGGGTGCCAGGATAGAGACCATTCCAGTTCCCTTCCGCAACCTCAGTCACGGTCTTGGTCTGCCGCACGCGACTGATATCTGCCACGACCACGTTGGGCGTGCCGGCGTCCGTCTCGATGCTGGGCGTGGACAGGTAGAGCAAGGCCCGAGCGCCGTTCTCGGGATCGATCCATAAGAACATCTCATGCGGTTTCACCGGATGACCCGCTTTCGACGTCGGCAGGTAGCGGCTGATGAACCGCGGCATGAGCGGGGCCGAGAGATCAAAGAACGCGATGTCGAACGGGAACCGTTCGTCTGTCCCTTTTTCGCACGCGTGGAGCACGGGACTGCAATGAAAGCGCATGACCATGAGAAGTTTTTGGTGCGGCCACACGCGCAGCTCGCGGGTCGTCATGCCGACGACGCCTGCCTCTGGTCTTCCGATCTCTCCCACGACGTGCGGATGCGACGGATCCTTGGCGTCGACGATCAGGATGCCCGGATGCGGGTGCATGCAGCCTTCGTGCGAAGGCACGCCGGTCGCCGCGACGCAGATCGAGGAACCGTCGGTGCGACTGCCGATGTACACGTAGTGGTCGTACACCGCCAGGGCGGCGTTCATTCCCCGGCCGTATAGCGCAGCGTGCCCCACCAGCGTCACGTGAAAGGCAGGCAGTGTCGGGGTGTACGCCGCCGTATCGGCCTTAGCGACGGCGCTGACCGCCGACAGCACGAGCAGCAACCATGCGGCGGGAGTGGCGTGCGATTTCATAGCACTGTCCTTTCAGCGGCAGGTCGGGGGAATGTTGGCCCAGCCACGCGTTAATCCCGCGGGGCCAGCTGTCGTGGTCTAACGCGACGGTTGCGACGCTGGGTCATGCTGGTGCAGGAATATCGTCACGGCGGACCAGGCGATGACGCCGTGCAAACCGAGAGGGACCGACTCGAAACTGTGCTCCGCCCACGGCAAGTAGAGTGCGCTCACCTCAGCATGGTGCTGCTTGAGCACGCGCTCGAGCTTGACTGCCGGCCCCACCTCGACGACGTGATCGCGCGACCCATAGAGCAGCAGCACGGGCGCTGGGTTTGATCCGATGTTCATGAGCGGCGACGCGGCGTCATAGGTGCGCGGCGCTGCTTCCGGCGTCGAGCCGATGTAGTCGCGCAATATCGCCCGTATGTTCAGCGGATCAGGCGACGGCGGCCGCGCGTAACTGTCGGCCAGGTCGATCGGCCCCGAGTAGCTTATGACCGCCTTCACTTCTCGGCCGCCGGCGAGACCGGCGAGCAAGGCGAGTTGGCCTCCCGAGGAATGACCGATGATGGCGATGCGCTGCGGGTCAGCGTTGTAGTGGGCGGCTGTTCTCCTGAGCAAGCGCATCTGAGCGCGTATGTCCTCAAGCGCGGTGGGAAAACGATGCTGAGGAGCGTGGCGGTAGTCGAGTGCAAAAACCGCATAGCCGAGCCCAGCCAGCTTGCGGTTGAACACCGCATCGTTTTGCGCCGAACCGTGTCGCCACATTCCTCCGTAGATGGCGAAGATCATGGGATGGGGGCCCCAGCTATCGGGGAGATACGCGCGGATGGTTGTCGCGGTCTCCCCGAGCACGACCGGTATGTCTCGACGCATGACGGTCGACGTGTGGCGCAGCGCGAACATCGATCCCAAGTTCGGCACGGTACCGCGTTCGCGCACGAGCAGCACGAGCGGCACCGAAGTCAAGATGAGATTTATCAAGAGCACCACTGCCGCGGCTCGACGTCGCGTATACTCGAGACGCATGGTAGCAGCGACGAGCGTCACCAGATTCAGCAGGAACAGAAACGGGCTTAACTCGATCGCGATGACGGCGGCGATCAACATCGGCGCATTCCAGGGCGGCAACACGATGCACAGCGCGACGGCGCTCAGCGCTACGATGAACGCAAACAGCACCACCACACCCACACGATGAAGACGATCTGCAGCGGCAGCCGAAGCCACAGCACCAGCGCGGGCGCCAGTGCCTGGAACAGCTGCGCGTGCATGGCCATATAGATGTTCGCGGGGTAGACTACGATCAGCAACACGATCAGCCCATAGCCCGCCAGCCGCCGCAGCGGCGCGAAAAGAATCGCCAGGCCGCCTGCGATTTCGGCGACCCCGCTCAAGCACACCCAGAAAACTGGGTGCCCCAAGGACGGCGGTACGATGCTCGCATAGGCTGACGTCTTGACGAAATGCAGGGTTCCCGCGATCACAAAAAATGCTGAGAGTATCCAGCGCAGCGTCGCGCCCCTGGCAGCCCGATCGTTCAGCACGTCAGCGCCGCCGGCCTGAGCTGCATGACGTAATCGGCGTGCTCCCTCGCGGTGCGAGATCCATACGGCGCGGGCGCGGTGCCTGATGCGCCAAGGAATCAAAAGCGGAGAGCGCGTTCGTGCGCAGCGACAGGCGGCGGGCGGTCACGTCAATGCGTCCAAGATATGGAACCAGACGCCCGCCAACGGCAAAAACCAGGGGTGACCGGCGTACAAACCGAGCGGTGCTGCGGGCAACGCCGAACTTGCGAATGCAGGGTCTGAGGGTCCTCCCATGATCGCCCGCGCAAGCTGCGCGCCAAGGTAAGTGGCCATCGCGACGCCATGCCCGGCATAGCCGCAAGCGTAGTGGATGCCTTCCAAACGCCCGATGTGCGGCAGCATGTCAAACGTGAAGTCGATCGTGCCGCCCCACACGTGCTCGGTCGCGACGCTGCGCAGCTGCGGAAAGCTGACAAGCATATCGCGCCGCAAGATGTCTGCGCTCTCACGGACCGTATCCTCGCTTTCCGGAACGAACGACGCGCGGCCACCGAACAGAAAACGCTGATCGGGCGTCAAGCGGAAGTAATGCAAGAAATGCTTTGAGTCGAACAGCATGCGGTTACGCGGGCTGATCTCGGTGGCGACGGCATCGGATATGCGCTCGGTGGCGATGATGTACGAACCGATCGGGATCACGCGCTTGCGCAATGCTGGGAATTCACTGCCCGTGTAGGCACCGGTGCTCGCGACGACTTCGCGAGCGAACACGTCGCCGCGGCCGGTAGTCAAGCGGAAACCCCGGGCCCCGCTGCGCGAGGCAGCGACGATCTTCTGTACCGCTGCTCCGGCACAGATGGTCGCGCCGGCGCGCTGCGCCGCTGCAGCGAGCCCGGCGACGTACTGCGCCGGTTGCACGCTGGCGCTCTTTTCGTCCAACAGGCCGCCGAAATACGCATCCGAACCGACCTCGCCGCGCAGTGCGCTTTTGTCGATCGGAATCACGTCGCGATTGAAGTGGGTACGCACCACCTCCGCGTCGCGTTCGAACGCCGCGAAATGCGCCGGTTTGGACGCGAGCGCCACGTGCCCGCAGCGCGAGTACGAACAGGCGATGCCCTCTTGGGCCAGGATGCATTCGACCAGGTCTATCGCCGCTAGAGCGGCCTGGTCGAACAGATGCGCTTTTTCGGTTCCCAATTTTGCGATGAGCTCGCGCGGTCCGGCTTTCATGCCGCTGAGCACCATGCCGCCGTTGCGCGCGCTTGCACCCCAGCCGACATCTTCTTGCTCCAGCACGAGCGGAGAGGTCCCTCGCTTTGCGAGCGCCAGCGCCGCTGACAGTCCGGTATAGCCTGCGCCGACGATCGCGACATCGGTGGTCGCCGGCAGAGGCACGAACGGGCGAGTGGTCTGCTCAACCGCATCGCTCCAGCACGAGCGCACCAGTGTTGTGGTCAGTTTTTCCCGCGCGCCCCGATACGCCGTCCGGCGGTGGCGGTCCAGCGTAACAACGCGTAGATGGTGAGCCCGAGGATGATGGGGCTTATGACCGTCGCCACGGGAGTGAAACTGTCTGCCACAAGCGCGAACGGCGCCGCTTTGCCCGTCGCGACGATGACGCCAGCGTTGAGCACGCCGAAAAGGCTCTCGCCGACGATGAGGCCCGAAGCGATGAGCACGCCAAGGCGCTTGGCCACCGCGGCCCCGGGCCGGGGGGCGATCCAGCGGTTGTATGCCCACCCGATCACGGCGCCGAGGACCGCCGCAGAGGTTGTGGCGGCGGGCAAGTAGATGCCTAGTCCGACGGCGAGCGGCGGAAGTTGATGACGGGTCCTGGCACGCAAGATCTCATCGATGATGATGATGACCACGCCGATGAACACGCCGATGCCGATGAGCCCCCAATCGATCTGTGC
>JALYZS010000078.1 GCA_030948745.1 Vulcanimicrobiota bacterium
GCGCGGAGACGAGCTTCGCGGCGCGGGCGCGCCACAGCGCGTCCAAGCCGCCGGTCATGACGGTATTGGCGGCATCGTACCGTGCGGCGATCCTGTCGAACATCTCGCGGACCGCGCTGCCTTTGTCCATATCGCTTTCGCCAGAGCAGGGAACGTTGGGTTTCGCTGCTTCGGACGGACGAAAACTCTTTCCTGGAAAGCATCAAACGCGCTGCGACCCTAGACGACCCCGCTGCTGCACGTGACGTTCGAGCGTGGCGGATCTTCAGGTCAGCACTGGTTTTGGCGCGCGCAACGCGTTGTGCTCGGCGTTCGACAGCGCTCGCGAAAGCATCAGTGCCGAGTTCAACCGGCTGTCCGACACGAAGGTCATCGCCAGCTTGAACGCTGCCGCTGTTCGTGGGGTCGCCGTCGACGTGCAGTTGGAAGGCATGCCGGACCGCTACGATCGCATCGGACGTCCTGGAGCGCTCGGCGCGGGGAGTGAACCAGACGACCCTTTATCGACGCTGCGTGCCCAACTCTCGCCGCTGGTCCATCTGAAGATCGCTGACGATCCGTTGGTGCTGCTGCATGCTAAGCTGGCGATCGTTGATCACGAACGCGCGCTGATGACGACCGCGAATCAGACCGCCTCGGGCTTCGGATGCCCCGGCGAGGTGCTCGTGTCCGACACAAACCCACTGGACGTCGGCGCCCTGCAGCATGCGCTCGATCGCCGCGATGGCGAGAGCGGCCCGCACGTCGCGTCGGGGCCTGGTCCGCAATTGCGCGCGCGGCTCGATCCGCTGTTCCAAACGCCGGCCGACCTCTCGATCGCGATGGAAGATCTTTCCGACGCGAACATCGTGGCGAGGTTGGAGTCGCGGCGCGCGGCCGGTCATCACGACCGCATCTTGCTCAACGCTCGCACGACGGTCTCCAGGACGCAGGCCCGCGTCATCCGGGACCTGGAAAATGCCGGCGTCGCCGTCCACTGCCTGGCCGGTCGATACATGCACAACAAGTATATCGATGCCGGATGCGAGCTTTTTGTCGGGTCCGCCAACCTCACGCGCAACGGGCTGGACGAGGCACGCGAGGTCGGCGTATTCGCGCAGCCCACCGACTTCGCGGACGGAGCAACGGCGCTACGCGTTCAGTTCGAGCGTGATTGGGAGAGCAGTGTGCCGGTCAGACTGCGCGGCTGTGCCGTGCAAGCTTGGGAAAAAGACGCTTAGCGTTGCGCGTGGTCGCCACAGCGATCTCTGCTTCGCCGCAGCCGCGCAGCCGTGCCAGCGCCGCCGCGGTCAGCTTGATATACCCGGGCTCGTTGCGTTTGCCGCGGTAGGGCGCCGGCGTCATGAACGGGCAGTCCGTCTCCAGCACCAGGTGCTCGAGCGGAAGGCGCGCGGCTGCATCGTGCAGGGCATGCGCGTTCTTGAACGTCACCGCACCCCCGATGCCCAGCATTACGTCGAACTCTTCGATGAATCGCTTTCCGACGTCGTAGCTTTCGGTGAAGCAATGGATGACCGCCGGCGCGTTACGGGCGTAGTGCTGTGACAACATCCGAGCGAGGTCGTCGTAGGCTTCGCGGCAGTGGATGATGACCGGCAGCTCACGTTGGCCGGCCATCTCGAGCTGCGCGGCGAAGACCTCGCGTTGGCGGTGCGGCGCAGAAAAATTGTAGTGGTAGTCGAGCCCCATCTCGCCCACCGCGACGACGCGCTCTTCATGGAGCAGTGGCGCCAGCCACTCCAGCTGGGCGGTGTCGCTCATGTGCGGATGCACGCCTATGGCCGCCCACACTTCCGGGTGCTGAGCGGCAATCGCCAGCGTGGCGCGGCTAGTGGCTTCGTCCTGTCCGGCTGAGATGATGCAACGCACGCCGTTATCGCGCGCGCGCGCGATCATCTCGCTGCGGTCGGCGACGAATTCCGGCCCATCGATGTGGGCGTGCGTGTCAACCAAGGCGTCGACCGAGGCGGGAACATCGCTCACATGGGTCAGCGCGCGACGGTTTCCACGCGCGGGAACAACGCAGCGGGTACGCGCGTGCGGGTGCCCGGTGCGAGCGATCCCCATCGCAGCGTTTGCTCCCACATCTGCCCGGGCGTCCCGGTCTGCCCCAACGATTCCCACGTCGTTCGCGCGCTATTGGGCATGAACGGATAGATCAGCGCGCTGATCCAGCGCAGACCTTCGCACAGGTTGTACATCGTCTCATCGAGCAGCGCTTGGTCGCCGTCTTTGTGCAGTACCCAGGGCTTGGCTTGCTCGACGTAGAGGTTCATCGCGCCGACGCGCTCCCAAATGGCGCTTAACGCGGCGCGAAAGTCGACTTCTGTAAGCGCGGCTCGCACCGCCTTCGTCGTCGCTTCGAATTCGACGTTCAACTCGTCGCCGCTGGTCGTCGCCGGCACGATCCCGTCGCGGTAACGCGCAAGCATCGACAGCACGCGCTGCACGAGATTGCCGAGGTCGTTCGCCAGCTCGGCGTTGTACCTGCGCACGAGACCGTCTTCGCTGAAACCGAAATCCGTGCCGAACGGCGCTTGCGCGAAGAGCACGTAGCGCACCGCATCCAGCGGAAAATGCTGCAACAATTCCGCCGGCCGGATGACGTTGCCCACGCTCTTGCTCATCTTCTGGCCTTCCATCGTGATCCAGCCGTTGGCGAAGACGAGTGTTGGCAGCGGCAGCTTGAGCGCCATGAGGATCGCCGGCCACAGGACGGTGTGGAAGCGCAAAATCTCCTTGCCGATGAGCTGCACGTCGGCTGGCCAGAGGTGCGCGAAGCGCTCCATGTCGTGCGGGTAGCCCGCGGCCGTGATGTAATTGCAGATGGCGTCGAACCATACGTAGATGGTCTTGGATTGCCCGGGGATGGGGATGCCCCAGGTCACGCCGGCGCGGGAAACGCACAGGTCCTCAAGGCCGGTGCGTAAGAGCGATGCCATCTCATTGAAGCCGCTGGCGGGCCGCACCCAGCCGGGGTGTGCATTGTAGTGCTCGATGAGGCGATCGCGGTATTGGGACAGCTTGAAAAACCACGCGTCCTCGGACACCCATTCGACTTCGCGGCCGCATTCCGGGTTCGGGCAGCGTCCGTTAACGAGCTTGGCTTCCGGCCAGAACGTCTCGTCATGCCGGCAGTACCATCCTTCATACGTACCGGGCACGATATCGCCTTGCTCACGCAGCTGGGAGAAGATGCGTTGCACAGCCGCTTCATGCTCGCGTTCGGTCGTGCGGATGAATTGATCGTACTCGATGTCGAGCGATGCCCATTCAGATTTCCAACGTTGCACGATTTCGTCCGTGAACTGCTTCGGGGTCTTGCCGGCGGCAACAGCCGCGTCGGCGATCTTCAGACCGTGCTCGTCTGTGCCGGTCAAGAAATGCGCGCGTCCGGTGCCGGTGACGCGGTGGAAGCGCGACAGGATGTCGGCGGCGATGGTGCTGTACGCGTGGCCGATGTGGGGTGTGCTGTTGGTGTAGTACAGCGGCGTCGTCAGATAGAACGTGTCTTTTGTCATTGCTCGGCTTGTTTAGGCAGCCTAAGGCCGATGCCTGCTCTCACCCTGCGGCGCATCGTCGCTGACGATACGGTAGAGTTCGTTCTTCCCGCGGCCCGTCGCCAAACGCAACGCCTCAACGATGTCGCGTGTTTTCGCTCCGGCTGCGCGCAGCACGCCGGCGGCTTGCTGCAGTGCCGCGCTATCCAGCGGCTGCGCGGCCTGCTCTTCGGCGCCATCGAGCACGAGCGAGAACTCGCCGCGCACTTCCGTGAGTTGCGCGATGACGGCCGCAGCGTCGCCGAAGATATGTTGCTCGAACTTCTTCGTGTACTCGCGCAGCACGAACAAGCGCCGGGTGGGCAACGTCAGCGCGACGTCGCGCAGCAGATCCAGCACACGATGCGTCGATTCGAACCACACCACGGGCAGCGTTTCGTCGCGCAGCGCAGCGAGATAGCGCTGCCGTTCGCCAACCTTGCGCGGGGGAAATCCGTCGAAGCGGAAGTGTGCGCCGTCGAAGCCCGACAACACGATCGCCGCAAGGGCCGCGCTCGGTCCAGGCAACAGCTCGACGCGAGCCCCTGCCTCGCGCGCCGCTCGCACGACGTCCACGCCCGGATCGGAGATGCCGGGCATGCCCGCGTCGGTCACGAGGGCGACCTTTTTACCCGCGCCGAGCAGCGTGCGCAACGTCGCGAGCCGTGCTCGCTCGACGCCCTCGTGAAAGGAGTGCAGCGGCTTGCTGATGTTGAGGTGGCGTAAGAGCCGATGCGCGACGCGCGTGTCTTCCGCGAAGACCGCATCACACTCACGCAGGGTACGGATCGTGCGCAGCGTGATGTCTTCCAAGTTGCCCAGCGGCGTCGGGCACAGCACGATACTGCCTGCCATGGCGGTGTCCGAGGGCGGTGAGTCCTTAGGCACGTGCTGAAAAATACAACACGTCCGTGATCGTATTGCCATCCCACAGATACAAGAGGTCGCGCCCATGACGGCTGTGCGAGAAATTCAGCGGACTGAACCCCGCCACACACTGTCCGCCGTCATGCCGTACGCTGTCGTAGACGATGCCGATCGAGCCTTTGGCGCGCAGCTCGCTCGCGAACGGTTGAGAACGCGCGTAGGAACTGCCTGAATACACGTCCTTGAACTGCGTGCGCATCCCGCGGATGTCGTGGAAAGCGCCGTGCGCATCCAGGCGATAGGAGCTCATCGGCAAGTACATCTCAGGCTCAGCGGTCGCGCGCAGGAACCTGTCGCGGTGGTAGCGCGTCTCGGCGACCGCGGTGGCGAGCGTGTGGGCCGCATACAACACCCCGTACGATCCGTCTGAGAAGCGGCTCCCGCTCGGGTTCGGATGCGCGAAGGGGGCGAGAATGATGTCACCCGCGATGGGCGTGCGAAAGGTCTGCAGCGCCGGCGCGTCGCGTTGTAAGCGCACGCGTTCGTTGGTCTCCGCTTCCAAACGTTCGAGCGCGTCAAAATCTTCCGACGGCGCGATGCGGCTGTATAGGCTGACGCGCGGCAAGCGGGTGGGGATCACGCGCCAGCACGGCTGCCAGCGCACCCGATGCGTGGCTGCGCTTAAGCCCATCCGCCACGCTGAGCATCGAGATACTGCCGGACGATGAACAAGTCGGCGACGTTGCCCGAGAGCATACGCTGCAGCGCACTGCGTCCTCCGAACACGAGGGCTTCGTTGGGCTTGCGGATCCAGCCGTCAGCGCTGCGCGGATCCGGGAGCAATATCTGGAGCGCCTTATAGATGCCGACGATATAGGAGAGGCGTTCCAACGTGTCGCGCGGCAAGATCGCGGGTGGCGCCTTGCGCCAGTGGTAGAAGGTGGACGTCGCGCCGACACCGAGCAAGCGCATCTGTTCCTCGACGTTGAGATTCCAGAGTTCAGCAATGCGGAAAAAAGCTTTGAGGGCGACTGCGCCGCCGACGGCCAAAGATCTGCGCTCAGCCTGGGGTTTGCGGGCACCGGATCGGGTGGTCATACAAGTTTGGAGCTTATCGAGATTATATTCTAATTATGGAAACAAGTCAACCCACCGTTGCGGGCCGGCGACGTACGGCTTGCCAGCCTGCGCTGATGGTGCTGCGCAGCAGCTGGATGTCGTCAGCGTTGATGATCCACACCTCAGCCGGTCGCAGACCGCTGGCCCGGCAAAACCACACGGTGTTGAGCACAGCACCCAAAATGTAGGTCGCGGTCGACGCCGCTGCGGCGCCCGCCATGCCGAATCGCGGCACGAGCAAGACGCACGCGATTGACTGGACCACAATCATCGCTACGTTGACCGCAGAGACGATCAGCGGCTTGCCGACCTGCAGCAGAAAGAAAACGGCGAAGACGCCCGCTGTGGAAAACACGACGATGCCTGGAAGAAGAATGCGCAACGGCAACCCGGCTTCGCGGAAGCGCGAGCCAAACACCATGTCGACGACCCACGGCCCGGCTAATTCGGCGACCAGCGCCACGAGTGCGACGAAGGCTGTACAAACGCGGATCACCCGAGCCGTCATGGCCGATGACGACTGCAGGCCGCGCACCCCGATATCGCGCGACACCGCCGTCGCAACCGGCCGCGAAAGCCAGAAGAGCGCTTCGCCGCAATTCACCGCGATGGAATAAATTCCGAAGGACGACGTCCCAAGCATCGCGATCAGGATCAACGAATCGATGCGGTAGTTGAGCGCGCCTAAGAACTGATTGAGACTCGACTGCCCGCCGAAATGGGCCATCGTCTGCAGCGTTGATACTAGCCGCGACTCGCTCGGCCAGGCGCTGAGCCGCAAGACATGCCACACGACTACCGCAGCGGCGCCATACATGCACAAAACGCTTGCGGCCAAGGCTCCAACCGCGCTGCCGTGCAGCAAGGCCAGTGTCAGCGTCACCGCCCCCAGAGTAGCGACCGCCAAAAACGCCGATTGAACATTGAGGTTGCGCAAGCGATCGATGCCGATGTAGATGCCGCTTTGCCATGCCAAGATGATGGACGGCGGCACGGCCAGGATGAACAGCGTAAGCAGCGGGTTCCATCCCTTTAGGTATCCCCAGACGCCGGCGCCCGCGCACGCCACGGCAGTCAGGCCGACGAGCACAACCGTAAGCGCGGGCAGCAACTGACTGAGCGGCTGGCGCAGCTTGGTGAGCGCGTACGTGACCGCGTAGCCGAATCCGGCGGGGATCATCATGACCAGCGCGACGACCATCAGCACGCCGCTGTACTGCCCCTTGCCGGTCGGCCCCAAGGTCTTGGCGACGACGATACCAGTCGCGAGGGACAGCGCGGTCACAAGCATGCGCGCGATGAACGTGCGCACGCTGTCGGCCGCGAGCCTGCGCCCTGACGAAGGAATCGCCATACCCCTCATGTCGACAAGTTTCGCGCTGAAGGAGCGACCGCCGCGGCGTACGCGCTCGTCGCGATGCGCCCCACAAGACGACTGGCGTAGAGGAAGGGCACAAGCCATGCACTGCGGTTCGGCTCATACAGGTCAGGCAGTGCTGCGCGCGTGGCCGGTCCCCACGCTCGCCCGCCATTACAATACCAGGCATCAACGAACTGGCAGCGGACGCGAACATACGGCGAGAGGTGCTCGCGGCGCATGACCCACTTAAGATACCGCTCGGCCTGAAGACGCGCGGCTGCTGGAAGCCCGGCGATTCGCGCCCCCAAGAGCACAACGCCTTGCAACTCCACGCTGCCCCATCTTTCTGCGTACGCGATCGCCTGCAGCTTTTCGCAGAGCGTCGGGTCAGCTCGTAAAGACCTGGCCAGCATGATAGCATCGTGCAGCCGGCGGATGCCTGCGCCATGGATCATAAGATGGATCGCACTGCCGGTCGCGTCGAGGCACAGCGCTTCCCGCTCGGCCATGCGAACTTTTTCGAAATATGGCTGGCAGAACTCCCAGCCGGTCTTCGTCGACAGCACGTACGGCGGCGCAAGAGCGGTGTGCAATTCGACCGCGAGACCGAAATGCGGCGGCTCCAGCGGGGCGAGATGGTGATGCCGTGCCGCGTCGATGGCCTCAGGCCGCGAGCGGTATCCGAGCGCCTCCAGTATGGCCACGGCGGCGCCTGAGGCTGACGTCTCGACGAGGATATCGAAATCGAACATCAGGTTCCATTCCGCCTCAACGTCCTCGCGGAATAGTCGAGCCGCCCCCTTGAGCAGGACGAACGGGATGTGCGCCTTTTCAAGACCGTCCAAAATCCCGTTCAATTGTTTGCGCGCGGCAAAGGCCTGCATCGCGGCCTTGGCGCGGTGTTCTCGCAGCGCCTCGATAAACGCGAGCGCGGCTGGCGAGCGCAGCTTGTTTTCGAGAATGCCGCGGTACATGTACCCGAGGCAACGGTGACGCGCCGCTATTCTTCGAAGCAACCGGGCGGGCGCACTATCCAGCGCGGTGCGCAGCCGGTCGGCATCGTGTTGCTCGATCGCTTGCGCAGCTGATAGAAGCGCTAAGAAGGGACGGACGGCTGGCGCGGTGCTCATGGACCGAGGTCCAGCGAAGGCAGGGGAACCTCGCGGATGCGCGCCTTGCGCACTTCCGGTGGGGCTTCGAAAAAGGCGCCGTCCACGGACACCCAGGCGTGACCGCGCAGGCGCTCGCGCGGATCATCACGCTGCTCTATGCCGAAGTGGATCGTCACTTTGTGACCGCCCGCGTCCAAGAAACGATGCAACGTCATCGCCCGGACGTAGCAGTTGTCACGCGTGCGAAAGAGCGGTAGTCGCAGCCACAACGAGCGTAACCGCAAGATCCGCTCTCGGCTGCTCAGCGGATCACGCGCCGGCGGCCGCGGCAGTGCGCGCAGGCCGTGTAAGAACTCTTGCAGGTGGGCGTCATGCAATCTTCCGGGTAGACGCCACATGAAGTACCCGATGCGCAACGCGAAGATGACGTCGGCCGGCCCGCGGACGATGCGCAGCACGCGTTGTGCGATTCCATGCGGCGTCCACTTCGGCGCGAGGCGCGCCTCGCGTGCATGCGGTGCAGCCAGCCGCTCCCTCGCCTTCAGGAACCTACGCTGCGATTGAGATGGGCCGCTAAGAACCCCAGCCGCTGAGCCATCCTTTTCACGAACATGCCACGTTGGTAGAGCGCACGGGATGATGTCGTCTTACGCCAAGCGGTCAGACCGAGCTTGCTGATCGCTCCCCATTCGCGCAGTTCATCCAGCACACTCCAGCGGCACACGTCGCGGTGATAACGTACGAATTGCGCATAGCCTTGGCCATAGGAGAACTGTTGCCGCCAGAACGACCGCCAACTCGCGCGGTGGCGGTGCAGGACGAGGGCCTTCGGCTCGTAGACGAAAGCGCCGCCGACCTGCTGCGTGAGCCGCCAATGCAGATCGCAGGCTTCGTAGGAGACGTAACGCTCGTCGAACCCTCCGACCGCCTCGAGCGCAGCGCGGCGGTAGAGCAGATTGCCCGAGGGTGCGAACGGGAATCGCGGGTGCGCCAAATGGCGCTCCGCATCCAAGCTGCCGGCGATGTCGCAAAATTGCGCCGCCGGAGTTGCGGAGTCAAACCCGACGATCTTGCCGGCCGCCCCCAATGCCGGTCGCTCACCGCTCGCCGCCCGCGCGGACTGCACGAGACGCCGAAGCCAGCCGCGCGCTGGAACACAGTCCGCGTCCGTGAATGCGATCCACGCTCCTTGGGCTGCGCGCCAGCCGGTGTTGCGCGCTGCGCCGGCACCGCCGTTTGGGCGGCGAATCACACGCACAGGGAACGTCGAGGCGAGCGCAGCGCTGTCATCCGTCGATCCGTCGTCGACGACGATGACCTCGAAATCGCTCTGCGGCATGTCCTGCCCGCCCAGCGCGATGAGGCAATCGTGCAGCGTTGCCGCCGCGTTGTAGACCGGTACCACGATGCTTGCCGTCAACATGTTATGCGGCTCGCCCTTCGGCGCCGTAATACATATGCATAAAACCCTTACAGAAGTTGAACAACCAGATGTGGTGGTAGCGCGAGAACTCCAGCCTTTCACGAGATGTAAGTCCAAGCACGCGAGCGACGCTCAACGCAGCGGTTGTGGCGGCCCGTACCAGGACCCAACCGTAGACCTTCGCCGTCTTCAAGGCATCCCAACCGAGCTCGTCACGATAACGCAGGTACATGCGAGCGGCGCCTTCACCATACGTATACGCGAGCCGGACGAGCTGTTCCGGGGTGCTACGCACGCGGTGAAAAAGAATAGCATCCTTCGCGTAGGCGATCTCGCTCGGGAACTGCTTTAGGATACGATAACAGAAGTCGACATCTTCTGCAGTGATCAGTTCTTCTGACCAACCACCGATGGCCAACGCGGCCTCGCGTCTGACCGCCATATTCAAGGAAGGCACGAACGGGAAAGGCGCGCGACTTATTGCGCGCTCGGTTTCATAGAGACCGGCACCTGCGATGTAGCGCTCTACCGGCGACGAGGGCGCGTAGATGAGGGTATTGCCCGCAGCGAGCACCACCCGCCGATCCTGAAAGACGGCGACGATTTTGCTCAGCCAGGTCCTGGTGGGCAGCGTATCGGCATCGAGGTGCACAATGATGTCATTGACTGCGGTACGTAAACCACGATTGCGGGCGGCCGCGGGCCCTCGTTTTTGCTCCTGGACGACCTTCACGCCCGGAAACTTCGCGGCCACGTTCGGCGTGTCGTCGGTAGAGCCGTTGTCCACGACGATCACTTCCAGCGGCGAGGGCGCTTGGGCTTGACGGGAGAGCGCGTGGAGCATGTCGCCAATCGTGGCAACCGCGTTGTATGCCGGAATGACGACGCTGACGGAGCTCACGTCGCTGACTCGAGCCGCGCCTCAATCGTGGTCAAGACCGCGGCATCGCGATACACGTCGTTCGGGACTTTGATGTGCAATCCACGCAGCTGCAGCGCGGCGCTCGCGACATTGCTGATGATCAACCTTGCGGTGGCCGGTTCTGCAGGGATGGCCGTCTGACGCGCCAGCGCAGCCAGCACAGCGGCCTGGTCGAGCGGATCAATGCGAACGTCGGTGGCCGTAGGGCTGCGCTCCAGCAAGACCAGAACCGTCGGTTGGGCCGCGATGGCGCTGGCATCCGACCAAATCGACTTGACGCTCACTTTGCGCTTTTCGGTCCAGGCGGAGTAGCGCGGTAACCGTTCGAGGTCGCCCACCTCAGGAAACCACTCGCGGGTCTTGGGATGCAGGTTGAACGTGTGCAGCAATGCGGCGATCTCAGGCCGCCCGTCACGCAGCCGCAGGAGCAGCTTGTCGTCGCCCAGCACTTTCCAACCCCGGCGCACCAGCGCTGCGGTCAGCGTCGTTTTTCCGCCACCGGTCGGCGCACAGATGATGGCACACGCTCCATCTTTAACCACGGCAGCCGCATGGATCGGTGTCCAGCCGTGGCGCCGCCAACCAGTCGTGAGGACGAGGCTGAGCAGGTCTTCAAGTTCCTCGATCTTGCCGGCCTCCACCAGGGCCGCTGGGACGCGTATGGTCCAGCGCTCGGATGTCTCCGCAAGCGCGCCGGATGCGGACGCGCCCGCCGTGGTGGTCGCGTACAAGCTATCCGATGCGTGATCGACGAGCATGCGCGAGCATTGCAGGAAGCTGCCCGCTGCCGGCACAGGCAGCTCGTCGTTCAGGGATGCCTGGATGTGCACCTCACGATACGGTGCCGGCCATGTGAAGTCGTACAGCGACAGCGTTTCGGCGATTTTCGCGTAGAGCGTAGGCTCGGACGTTTGCAGTCTGACCTGCAGCGGGCCGCAGAAAAATTGCGTCCTCACCGGCGGCTCGTGTAACATCGACACGGAACTATTCGACGAGTGGTACGCTAGGATCGAAAGCGCTGATGATCACTTTCTGCAATGGCTCTGCTTGTTTCTCGATCGATGGCGTGTGCCAGATGGTCGGTGCCGGCGTTTCGCCAGTCCCCGCGGGCTCGTCCGACGTCGGCGATACCAGCCGCTCCGCTTCGAGTCTTTCGAACAGTGCGACGATGGAAGGGTCGTCATCGGGCCCCGCGCCGGCCGCGTGACAATGCATCAGAATCTCTGTCAGCGTCGCGCCGTTTTCTAGTAAGCGCGTTATGGTCCACGCGCTACTGTTGAGCCGATAGAAGTATTTGGTCTGCAAGTCCAAGAGCACGGCACCGTCTCCAAGTACCGTCGCTACGACATCTGAGCGCAGCGCATACCGCTGCGTCTGAATCCGGTCCGCAATCATGAAGTGCCTCATCAACATCGCCGGTACCCCAACCGGCGCAAGCAACTCTAGTATACTTGGTTTGACGGACCGCCCCGTGAACCGCCCGGCCCAAAGAATTGCATTCCTAGGTCCCATCAAACCTTGCGAAGCAAGCGTTCCGCCGGCGCTTCCATTCCAACCCGAACGCCTGTGCGCAAAGAAGTTAAAAGGCGGTTTTACGAGAGCTGCCCGCCGTCGCCTTTGCCGCTGTCGACCAAGATCTTCGCACCGGTCGCGAACGCGGTCCGATCGGTGAAGGCCATCGGCGCGGCTTCGTTGTCTTGAAGTATGGCATGCCATATGTCAAGCACCCCATGTCGTCGCTTCCCGATCCGCCGATGGAGAGCTGCGAAACTGATCCTAGATGTTGTCCATCCGCCGCAGCGTCGGCCCGGCATTGAGTTCTTCGTAGTCCAAATGCAGGAGCAAATGCTGGGCGAGCAGCTGTAAACCGTCGGCCAGGCTCTGGCGCGTTGCAGCGCTGTCGACCTCGGTGAGCACCGCGGCGCCAGCCTCAACCGCGTCCAGCAAGTCGGAAACCACACGATGATCTGCCTCGAGCTTGTCGACCACCGTATTGAGAGCGGGATTGGCGCGGCGCAGCGCCGGAAAAAATGCGACGTCTTCGAGATTGTGGTGCGAGTGGACGAAATGGCAGTACCGCAGACAGCCGACTTTGAGCTGCCACAGCTTGCCATTGTTCTTGAGATCGCTGATCCCCACCGCCACCTCGGCGGCCGACATCTCGCCCACGACGTCCGCGGCGAGCTGCCTGACCTTTTCCAGGTCGCGGCGGATCATTCGGTGGATCCACACAAGCTCTTCGAAAAGGGCGCGGCCTATTTCGGTTTCCGGTGTGTCCTCGAAAGCGGACATATCAGGACGTTTGACCTTAGCCGGGCCGGGTTCCCACAGAGGGCCGATTTTTAGCGCGGCACAATATTAACTGCATGAATCCTGAAGCCGACGGGCACATGTCGGGTGCAAAACGTGCGACCATCGTCGTGACGCCGCGCGAGCAGTTCAGCAAAGCGCGGCGATCGCTGGAAAGTATCCTCGCGCATACCGATCCGTCCGTGCCTTTGGTGTACGTTGATGGCAATTCGCCGCCCGCCTTGGCACGGTACCTACAGCAGCAGGCAGCGCGCCATGGCTTCACCCTATTGCGCACCGAGCACTATCTGGCCGCGAACGAAGCGCGCAACCTCGCGCTTCCGCGGACGCAGACCAAATATGTCGTCTTCGTCGACAACGACGTGAGCGTCTCCGCGGGCTGGTTCGAGAAACTGATCGCGTGCGCGGAAGAAACCGGCGCCTGGGCGGTGGGCCCGCTCTACCTTATCGACGATCCCGCGAAGCAGCTCATCCACACCGTCGGCGCCGATCTGAAGATCATCGAGGAAGATGGCGTGCGCAGGCTGCATGAACGGCATCTTTTCAGCCACCAGCCGGTCAGCAAGGTCAAAGATCAACTCGTGCGCCGCCCCATCGACCTCGTGGAATTCCACTGTATGCTCGTGCGGCGGGATGCGCTCGATCGTCTGGGCCCGCTTGACGAGGGGCTGATCTCGTTCTTCGATCATATCGATTTTTGTCTGCAGGTCGCCCAAGCGGGCGGGACCATCTTCTCCGAGCCTACGGCGGTCGTGACGCATTTGGCGCCCCCGCCGTTCAGCTGGTCCGATCTGCCGTGCTTTTTTCTGCGTTGGAGCGACGCGTGGATGAAACCCAGTATCACACGCTTCGCGCAAAAACACCGGCTGGATCTGGATGACGAGGATTTTAGAGGGCACCGAAGGTACCGCGACGGCCACCGCCTGCGTTTGTTAGGTCGGGCACGCGGCATGTTGCGACGCATTGCGGGCCAGCGCGGCTCAGCGATGACTGAGCGCCTCTTCTCAGACGTGCTATTCGGAAGACTCGTGGAGCGGACCATCGTCAACAAGCTCGAGCGTCAGCGCGCTTCTGCGAACAGCCGCCCGGCACGGGCTTAGCAGTCCGCGCCATCCCCACGACCTTACACTTCCGGACGCACCTCTAGGGGAGTGTTTTTTACGCCGGCATGAGCATCATCGTGTGAAAGAGGTCCTCATGGGCGACCCGCTCTGTCGGCCATACTGAAGGCTTCAAGATCGATGCCATTAGAGACGAGCGAGATTCCACCGTTGAGATCGGTTCGAAAAATCTGAGCGCCCGCAGCCCTGAGTGCGGTGATGGTACGGGGGCTCGGGTGTCCGAAAACGTTGTGCAAACCACACGAGATGAGTGCGATCTTCGGCTGCACCGATGCCAAAAATTCCGGCGTCGAAGAATAGGCGCTGCCGTGATGGCCGACCTTGAGGACGTCAGCACGCAGCTCTGCACCGCCATGTGTGAGGAGACGCGCCTCTGCTTCGGACTGGGCATCGCCAGTCAAAAGTATGGCGATGTGGCCAAACGTCAAACGCAAGACGACCGAATTGTTGTTGATGTCCGATGCTGAACCGGCGATCAGTGGGAGTTCGGGCGCGAGGATGCGCACCCTTACGGCCGCACCCAGGGCGAATGCGACGCCGCGTTGCGCCCGCATCCACGGAATGTGCCGTTCCTGTATCAAGCCGAGGGTTCGCTGATAAGCCGGGCCGCTGTAGAGTTGTGCTGAGTCGTAGACGACACCGACCCGCTCGCGCGCTAAGATCACCGGCAGACCGCCCACATGATCGCATAAAATCTTCTACGCACACGAGTAAGCACGACCCGGTTCAATGGTCCTCGACAAGAGCGCGCCGTCCAGGCCCGATGACGAGACACTGCACCTCTTCTATTGCCCATGGCGTTGGAACGTGCAGTTCCTGAAAAGCTAACACGCTCCCCAACCACAAACACAACGCTTCCGATCCATTCGGAAGCGTTCCCAATTCCGGGTGGTCTAGGGTGTGGGAGATACGGAGGGCGTCGTTATCGCGCCGGGAAGATTTCAAGACAGCCGCGAAGGTACCAGAGATTCTTTGGCACAGGGAGCATTGGGAAGTGGTGCGACGCAATTCCAATCGGATTTTTGACGGCTTGGAATCGTGCGAAACCGAGCCTGCGGATCTTGCTGACGTTAGCACAAACTTCCCTCTCAATGTGGCAAGAAATAGAGAAATGGACTGCGGATTGCTGTTGATTTCTCGTTAGGCATTGGGACCCCGCAATGACACTGGACCAGGTAGTTGCTATTTCGCAATCAGTTGCTGCTGTTGGCGTTATCCTGTCTCTCGTTTTTCTAGCGATCCAGCTTCGTCAGAACACTCGGGCAGTTCGAGCTTCCTCGATTCAAAATCTGGTGCAAAGCCTCAGCGACACAGCGGAGTTCAACGTAGACAACGAATATCTAGTCCCGATATTGTTGAAGGCGAACACCCAACCTGAAAGT
>JALYZS010000093.1 GCA_030948745.1 Vulcanimicrobiota bacterium
ATCTCTCTCGTCGCCTGGCCGTACGATCATGATCACGGATTCGAAGCGAGCGACCGCGCGAGCGGTCGCGGCGTACTCATCCCGGGCCTGTTCGAGCGCACCAGCCCAAATAGATACGTCTGTCGGCCACGCCATAAGCGTGCACGCATGCCGCTCCCACTCCGCGGGCATGCGATATTCGGCGCTGGTCTTCACGCACGGCATGTCTTCGTGCGAGCAGTGCGCCTATACCCTTTGATTCCAGCAGGGCGAGCCATATCGCTGGATAAAACTTGTGCTCCGCACGTTCGCCATATTGGCGGCACCTTTTTGCTGTCGTTATCCGGCCCGTTCGTGTGAAGGAGAGAACATGGAACTGAGATCTTTTGCAATCGTCGCGCTCTTCGCCGGGGTCGTGCTCGTCTCTCTTCCGGCGGCCGCCGGCACTGCTGAGCAGACCAGCGTGATGGCCGCGGTCCATCAATTCTTCAACGGGCTCAACAGAGGCGACGTGAAGACGGCGGTAGCGGCCTGCGCCTCGCCCGCGGCGGTAGTGGACGATTTTCCGCCGCATACCTGGCAAGGTCCCAGCGCGTGCATGGATTGGGCAACTGCCTTCGGCGCGTCCCTCAAGCAGGCGGGCGATACGAATCCGCACGTGGCGCTCGGCACGCCCTGGCGCGTGGATGTGACCGCCGATCGCGCGTATGTCGTCATCCCCGCAACCTTCACCTATAAAGAACACGGCAAAGCGATGACCGAATCTGGATCGAGCTTCACTGCAGCGCTGCACAGAACGGCCGCGGGGTGGCGCATCACGGGCTGGGCTTGGTCAAAACACTAAGCGAGGGCGCACTTCGCGACGACGGAGACCGGCTCGCCGCTCTCGGTTACCGCCAAGAGCTTTCGCGAGTACTCTCGCTTTTCGACAATTTCTCCGTCGCGTTCAGCTATCTCAGCCCGATGGTGGGGATCTATTCCTTATACACGCTCGGCCTAGGCACCGGCGGACCGCGCTACATCTGGACGATTCCCGTCGTCGTCGGTCTGATGCTGCTGGTCGCGCTCGTGTTCGGCGAGCTGTCGAGCGAATACCCGCTCTCGGGCGCGCTGTATCAGTACGGCAAGTACACGGTGGGGCCGCGATACGGCTGGTTCATCGGCTGGATCTACGGCTTCGCCCTGCTTGCAACGGTCGCATCGGTTTTTTCGGGTGCCGTCGGCTACGTCACGTCCTTGTCCAACATCTGGTTCAAGACGCATTGGGATCCCGCCGACCACGTCACGATCTTCAGCATCGCTGGAGGCATGATCGCGTTGGCATCCGTGTTGAATTCCGTGGGAGCGAAGTTCATGGGACAGGTGGCGCGTTTTGGTGTGTACGTCGAGACGATCGGCACCTTCGGCGTATTCCTCGCACTCGCGATCCACGGCTTCCAGCATGGTTTTGGCTTCCTCTTCTCCTCGCAGAACGTCGAGCAGTTGAAGAGCAACCCGCTCGGCGTTGATTTCGGCGGCAACTGGTGGACGGCCGCGGCGCTGGTCGCTGTGCTCGCCAACGTCTACATCTTCTTCGGGTTTGAATCTGCGGGCGATATCTCCGAAGAGACGGTCGACCCGCAGCGGCAGGTACCCAAAGCCATGCGCAACGCGCTGCTGTATGGCGGCATCGCGTCCTTTGTCTTGGTGCTCGGGCTGCTACTGGCGACGCCTGCTGCGGGAATCGGCGGCGTGGTTACTGGCGGGATCAATACGATCCTTTCAGTCATGCCGAGCTGGCTGCAAGACTTCTTCCTCATCATGGTTATCATCGCGTTTTTCAGCTGCGGCACCGCGGTGCAAGGTGCGGGCGCTCGCGTTGCGTTTGCGCTGGCGCGCGATCACGCGCTGCCCTTCAGTTTCGTGATCAAGAAGATCTCGCCACGTTTCCACACACCGCTGAACGCGATAGTCGTGGGAGCTGTGATCCCGATGCTCTTCCTCTTATTGGTGCTGGTGAATCCAAACCAGCCGGTCCACATCTTGTGGTTCGACTACCCCGCAAAGGTCAATGCGCTCTACGCACTGGTTTCGTTTGCGACCTCCGGCATTTACCTTGCGTTTTTCTTGACCGTCCTGGGCGCGTTTCTCGCGCGGCGACGGGGTTGGCATCCGAGCGGCTCCTTCACGCTCGGCCGCTGGGGCATACCGGTCACGGTTGGCGGCGGTCTTTATCTGCTGTTGATGTTGCTCAACATCGTGTGGCCGAGCTCGCTCGCGAGTGGGCGCGCGCTCTTCAATTATGGCTGGGTGACGTTGCTCGTCATGATGGTCATCGTGGTCGTGGGAGCGCTCTATGAGGCGATCGCGCGGCCAGACCGTAATGTCTTGCAGCATCGCGGTGAGCCCACCTGACCTGGACGGCCATGGTCCTCGTGTTTCCGGTTTGAGGCAAGCATCCGACCGCTTGCATTTATCGATTCTTCATTTCGCTGAGATACTCTGGTGCGAGGGCGCGTTCTAACGCAGCTTTGGGGAGGCACCTGATGAGCAACCAGTTGTACGAATCGTTTCGCAACACCGGCGAAGTGACGGTCGAACTTCAAGCCAAGGCGCGCGAAGCTGCACAGCAAGGCGAATCGCGAAAACGCTTCCTCGAGAAGGCGACGCTGTTAGGCGGCGCCACCGCACTCGGCGCTTCGGCGTTTAACGTTTTGAATCAAGCAACAGCATTCGGGGCGCAAACATCGGGCTTCACGTGCGATTGCACCGCGCATGAGATTTTGAGCCTGGCCGCCACTGCGGAAAATCTTGCGGTCACGTTCTACTATCACATCCTCAATCTGCCCACGACGGTGCCCGACATCAACGATACAAACCATCGAAACTATTTCCAAGCAGCGATGATCCACGAATGGCTGCATAAGGAATTCTTGGAAAGCCAGGGTGGGCGCGCGCTTGCGACCCGGTTCTTCTTTCCAGTCGGGATGTTCACAAATCAAACCGTGTTTTTCAACACCGTGCTGGAATTGGAACACCGCTTCATCGGAGCGTACATCGCTTCCACGCGCGAATTTTCAGGAGTCGTCTCGAGCAACATCACGAAACCGAACCCTTTTGCGATCGGAGCCTCCGCGCAGATCATGGGCGTGGAGTGCGAACATCGCGCCCTCATCCGTGACGTCGCAAACTTGACCCCGCCTGACAATCTGCCCTTCGAGCCAGTGCCCGAACGGTGCGTGAAAGAAGTCATGGCTACCCTTAAGCCCTTCCTGATGGGAGGCTCTGGCTTTGTGGGGCCGTTCTCTTTGCCGCCCAAGGAGGAAGTGAATGAGCGGGCGCTGCCGTTTGGTTTCGGCTTCTTCCCGCCGGTCCCGATAGTGTAGAAAGCAACCGCGCTAGTGGAGGACTTCGGTTATCCGGCGTCCTCCATCAGGCGCTGTCGGCAGTGAGCAAGCGTGTTAGAACCGAAGACCGAGCGCGATGTAAGGGCCGGCGTGGGTTTGATCAATAGCTGCGCCGTGGCGATGATAAAAGCGATCGCCGCTGAACCCCGCTGCCAGATAGATCGGCGATTGTTGAATCGGTATATCCACGCCCACGTCGTACTTCAAAAGACGATATTGTTGCGTGAAAGACTGCCCGAAGATCGGGCTGGTCATGTCGGCATTGGTGAATTTTCCCGTCACTGTCGGATAGTAAAAGGCGGAAAAGTATAG
>JALYZS010000103.1 GCA_030948745.1 Vulcanimicrobiota bacterium
CTCTCTCCTCTAAAGGCCCTGTGGAACTTTTGTAAGCCTGCGTAGCAGCCGAAAGCCCCTCTTAAGCGGGTGGACAGTACTGCGCATGCTAAATGAGCTCCAACGCCGATCTGGTGACCGGAGTCACAGCGCGGATTAAAATTCGGTTAAGCGAATGGGCTTCCTGCGGTTAAACTCGGGTTGTTAAATAGTCAAAGGTGGTCTGTTTGAAATGCAACGCCTGATCGTGGGGTAAATCCCGGCGCGAAAACGGGAGCCGGTTGAAATGGGGGGCAGATTCCGCCGTCGCATGAAATGACCGCAGTTATTACTGAACCATTCGAACCTGAAAAAGAGTACGTTCCGGATGAAACGCTCCCGTAAAGCGAAGTCATCTCGAACCATGAACCCGCTAAGCCTTGGCTTCCGAAAAACTGCACGGCCCCGAAGGCGGCCACCCAATGGATGGAGTCTTCTGTATTACCAGGGTCGCCCTTATGGATCGGTCCGTGGGGTAAGTGAAGCTGAAAACCTGGACGCAGAATTACGAATGGGACCGTGTGCGTAGGCGGTTGGTTTGGGGGCGGCCCCGGGGGTGCGAAGATAGCGAGCGAGGTCGGTGCGGCACGAGCGGCAAGGTGGACAACCAGTTGCTGCGTCGGCGCGCCATCGGTGGCTTGCGTTGCTATCGACGCCACAATGATGTCGTTGCCACCGACTCGTTCGGGCGTGCCATAGAGGATTGCCACTCTTGCAAGGTCGGGTTGGCCAGCAATTAGATCGGACTGCGCGACCGGCTTGCGAACGACCTCGAATGACGAGATCCCTGAACCTGCGACGTCGCGATTGCCGATCGTCTTGAGACCGACCATGGATGAATATTCAAAGCGCGTCACCTCTGCCGAGCCGGCCTCAAACCGATAGGCGACGAAAACATCGCCGCCGGCCGACAAACGTCGGAAGAAATCGACTTCGTGTGCGTTGGATCCCGTATTCGGATCGCCCAACACATCCACGCTTGGTATGAAGACGGCGGTCGAACTGCGCGCGTCTTCTTGCAGCCGCTGCGAGAGTTGCGAAGCGGTCCGGCCCATCTCGATCCGTCCGGAATGCAGAAGTTCAATGCGCAGCGTCTGCACGATCGCGGCGCACACGACGAGCATCAACAAAACGATAATCCCGATGCTGACGAGAAGTTCAATGAGAGAAAAACCGAAAGACGCTACTCGATGCCGCATGCGTCCCACCTCAATGATCTCGTCCGTGAATGGCTGAAGGCCACCGCTGGCAAAATACGACCGGTACCTCCAATCATCACGTAATCGAGCGTTGCCGTCAATCCGCGAACTGACATTCTCATGAGCACCGACACAAGCGAGCGCGCCCTAGCGGAACTGCTTTCCGCCCCAACGGTCGACGTTGCCCGTGGGCTTGTGGGTGCCACGCTTTTGCGCACTCTGCCGCCCGGCGAGCCTGGTGCAGGCCAAATCTTGTCGGGAAGAATCGTCGAGACCGAGGCATACTTGCCGCTCGTCGATCCCGCGTGCCACGGGTACCGGGGACCCACCAGGCGCACGGCAGTACTGTTTGGACGACCGGGTTTCGCGTATATCTACCTTATATATGGCATGCACTTCTGCCTCAACGTCAAGACCGAGCCTGCCGGCGTCGGCGCCGCTGTGCTGCTGAGGGCAGTCGAGCCCATCGAGGGCATCGAGGAGATGCGCCGCCGTCGCGCACCTGGTCTGCCTGACGCCGCAATCGCGAGCGGACCTGGCAATCTATGTCGCGCGCTCTCTATCGATTTGCGAGAGAATGGCGCGGACTTGCGTAGCGGCGGGATTCGAATCCAACCTGCAAGCGGCAAGCTCGAAATACGGTCCAGCGGTCGCATCGGTATCAACGTTGCGGCGCGATGGCCGCTTCGGTTCTACGACCCGAACAGCCCGAGCGTGTCGCCGTTTAAAAGGGGGGTCGCAGCGTGCTAAATGTATGACGCAGACTTGCCGATAAAGAGGTTAAGCTCGGAGCGAATCCGTTGACGGCGCTCATCCGCTTGTGATATAGTGAACGGTAGCGAGCACTCGATGCCATCAATGGCGGGTCCGCTTCTTTCTCAACCTCCCGCAAGAAATCACGGTTACAAGACTTTACGACGAATCGTCGTGTCATCAATATGTATTTAGGTTGCTTTCCACTTCTCTTGAAGCGTGTCGCGCATGATCTATGATGCGGTGCACCTTCCTATAGGCTAAAGGCGTGCAAGAAGACAACGAATCATCTCCTCAAACCGCTGGCGATTTCGAGCCAGCAACCCCTCCGACACCACCCTCTCGCCCACGTGGCCGCGCTAACGGTCCAGGTCACATCCATGCACGCGGTGCGGCGGAGTACGCTGAATCCGCAGATCGCCCAGAACGTGCAGAGCGATCCGAGCGCGCGGAGCGGCCGGAAAGAGCCGAGCGCGTCGAACGCCCCGACCGCGCAGAGCGCCCCGACCGCGCAGAGCGTCCGGAGCGGGTAGAACGGCCCGAACGGCCCGAGCGCTCCGATCGACTCGAAACCCGCGCGGGCCTCGAGCGCAACGAACGTGCAGAAGGCCGCGAGCGCGCGGAGCGCCCGGAAAGGGCTGACCGTGGGGAACGCTTCGACCGCGCCGATCGGGAACGTGCCGAGCCGGCTGACCGAGCGGAGAGGCCTGAACGCTCCGAGCGCCCGGAGCGGTTTGAGCAGCGTCCACGCCAAGACCGGTACGACCGCACCGAGCGCTACGAACGTTCCGACCGTTACGACCGGTCCGAGCGCGGGCAAGGGCGCTTCGATCGGGATCGCGGACAACGGGGCGAGCGGGCAGTGCAACGAGTTTTCCCGCCGCGCAATAACTATCCCGAGCGCGAGCGATTCGAACCGCAGCCCAAGACGTTCCAAAACAAAGACGGCGAGACGATGCCTTTGCTTTCAGTCAAAGAACTAGAAGAGAAGACGCGCACAGATCTTGTCGAATTGGCCAAAATCCTCGGCATTCAGAATCTGCAGCGTATAAAAAAACAGGACTTGGTGTTCCCGATCCTGGAGGCGCAAGCGAAAGCTGCCGGGTTGAACTTCGCAACCGGCGTGCTCGAGCTGTTGCCCGAAGGTTACGGTTTCTTGCGGCGCGACAACATGCGCCCCGGGCCGCACGATGTCTACATATCCCAGTCACAGATCCGGCGCTTCGAGTTGCGGACCGGTGATCTCATCGCCGGCCAGATCCGCGATCCCAAAGACAACGAGAAGTATCACGGCGTGCTCAAAGTCGAAGCCGTGAACGGCCAAGACCCCGAGGCGCTGCGCGGCCGCCAGCATTTCGACAAGCTGGTCCCGGTCTATCCAGATAACAAGCTGAAGATGGAGACCTCGCCGCTTGAGATGTGCGGACGCGTCTTCGATATGTTCTGTCCGATCGGCAAGGGTCAGCGCGCGCTCATCGTGTCGCCGCCGAAAGCCGGCAAGACCACGTTGCTGAAGAAAATCGCGAACGCGATCGCCGCGAACCATCCCGAATGCGATCTCTTCGCGCTGCTCGTCGATGAGCGGCCCGAGGAAGTCACCGACATGCGACGCTCCATCGAGGGCGAGGTCGTCTCCTCGACCTTCGACGAGCATCCCGAAAATCACACAGCCGTCGCCGAGCTCACGCTCGAGCGTTGCAAACGGCTCGTCGAGCTGGGGCACGACGTGGTGATCCTGCTCGACTCCATCACCCGCTTGGCTCGCGCCTGGAACCAAGTGATGCCTTCCACCGGCCGCACGTTGTCGGGCGGACTCGACACGAGCGCGCTGCATCGTCCGAAGCGGTTTTTCGGCGCTGCACGCAACATCGAAAATGGCGGCAGCCTGACGATCATCGCCACGGCGCTCATCGAAACAGGTTCGAAGATGGACGACGTCATCTTCGAGGAGTTCAAAGGCACCGGCAACATGGAGATCAACCTCGTCCGCAAGCTTGCCGACAGCCGCATCTTCCCGGCAGTGGATATTAAGCGCTCCGGCACGCGGCATGAAGAACTGCTGCTCAGCGAGATCGAGCTGCGCAAGGTGGTCATGCTGCGGCGCGCAACCGCGGTACTGGGAACGCAAGAGATGACGGAGCTCATCTTGGAGCGCTTCCGGCGCACCGACAGCAACGAAGAATTCTTGAAGTCGGTGACCAAGGAAGCCATGTCGCTCGCCAGCGCGGAAAGCGATCGCTAGTGGCGTAGGGCTCTGCGCTCACCCGGCGATACCCTGACCAGCAAGCGCGAGCACCCTCGCGCTTGCATTAATTATGAGAGCACTGCACATTGTCGGCTGCTCGCGATGGCATGGTTAGTGGCGCTGATCGTGCTGGCTTTTTACGCACGGTCGTCGTGAAGATCAACGACGAGCAACAGACCGCGTTTAAGATCGCCGCCGACCTGAGCACAAAGGTGCCTTTCGTCCAAGCCGCGCCGTGGGACGGTCTGTTCGGTTACGACTTCTTGCGCGTGTTCACCGTGTACCTCGACGACGAGCGCTCGCGTATTATATCGGTTCCCACCGAGGTGTGTCCAAGCGCCAACGCCGCTCGCACACCATGAAGGTTCGGCTCAACAAATTTTTGGCTGGTGCCGGCATCGCATCACGGCGTGCGGTTGACGAACTCATCCGGGCGGGTAAGGTCGCCATTGACGGCCGCCGCGCTCACCTGGGCGATCGCGTCGATCCTGACGCGCAGCGCATCACGCTCAACGGGCGACGCGTGCGGCCGGCCGCAGCAGCCGATCAGATCACGCTCGTGCTCAACAAGCCTCTGAACGTGATCACGACGCTGCATGACGAGCACGCGCGCCGCAGCGTCGCGGACTACCTGCCTGTCAACCAGCGGCTGTTCCCGGTGGGGCGGTTGGATGCGGAAACGACGGGCGTGCTGCTGTGCACCACCGACGGCGAGCTGGCCCGCTTCCTCATGCATCCCTCGAGCGGGGTCGAAAAAGAATACGAGATCGTCGCACGCGGCAGCATGAGCGAGCAAAGCGCCCGCCTCCTCAGAGCACATGATGTGAAACGGCTGTCTGAAGGCTCCCTGAAATTCAGCATGCTCCTGACAGAAGGCCAGAATCGGCAAGTACGCCGGATGTGCGCGCAGCAAGGTCTGAAAGTTGTGCACCTGACGCGCACCCGCTTTGGGCCTGTGCGCCTGGGCCGGCTGCTGCCTGGGGCAACACGCGCATTGCATGATGACGAACGGCGGGAACTGGAACAACTACGCGCTAACGCAGCAAACGAATGAGCGTGCGAGGCATTCGGGGCGCCATCACCGCGAGCGGCAACGAGCGAGAGACAATCGTCAACGCGACCGACCGGCTGCTACGGGAGATCGTCGCAGCTAACGACGTGCGCGCGGAGGATATCGCGGCAGTGTTCTTCACTACGACGGCTGATCTCAACGCGGAATTTCCCGCCGCTGCCGCGCGCGCGCTCGGCTGGCACAAAGTGCCGTCGCTGTGCGCGCATGAGATGGGGGTGCCGGGGCAGTTGTCCTTGTGCGTACGGGTGCTGATGCTCGTGAACAGCAACACCGCGCAGGCAGACATCAAGCACGTCTACTTGGAGGGCGCCATGCGGCTTCGACCGGACCTGTCGGGTGAAGCGGATCCGGAAACCGCAGGCACAACGTTTTGACCGGCCGGGAAGACACAAGGTAAAGCAAGCATGATCGTCGTCATCAAGGGCTCAGCCACCGCGGCGCAGACCCAACTGGTCGTCGACAAGATCGTCGCGATGGGCTATGGCGTCAACGTGTCGCGCGGCGCCGAAAAGCTCATCATCGGCGTGCTGGGCGTGCGCGAGAACAAGGACATGCTCGCGGCGCAGCTCAGCGGTTTCGATTTCGTCGAACGCGTCATGCCGGTCAGCAAGTCGTACAAACTCGTGAGCCGCGAAGGCACGCATGCCGACACGGCGGTGCGGGTGAGCGCCGACGTCGAGATCGGCGGCGGTAGCGTGCACGTCATGGCCGGCCCGTGCACCGTGGAAGGCAGGGATATGATCATGCAGACCGCCCGCGCCGTGAAGGCGAGCGGTGCTACCATGCTGCGCGGCGGCGCGTATAAGCCGAGCACTTCACCGTATTCTTTCCAAGGGATGGGCAAGGAAGGTCTAGAGATCCTCGCGCAAGCGCGGGCCGATTGCGGGCTGCCGGTCATCACCGAAGTGATGGATCCGCGTGACGTCGATCTCGTGGCCGAGTACGCAGACGTCCTCCAGATCGGCGCCCGCAACATGCAGAACTTCAGCCTCTTAAAGGAAGTCGCCAAGTCGGAGAAACCCGTCATGCTCAAACGCGGCTTGTCGGCGACGATCGAAGAGTGGCTGCTCGCCGCAGAATATATCTATGCCGGCGGGAACCACGCGGTCATCCTGTGCGAGCGCGGCATCCGGACGTTCGAAACAGCGACGCGCAACACGCTCGATCTCAACGCCGTGCCGCTGCTGAAGAACCTGACGCATCTACCGGTAATCGTCGACCCGAGCCATGGGACCGGGAAGTGGGAGCTCGTCACGCCGATGGCACGCGCGGCCGTGGCCGCCGGCGCCGATGGCCTCATGATCGAGGTCCACCCGCGCCCGGCCGATGCGCTCAAGGACGGCTTCGAGTCGCTGAATTTCCAGAATTTCGCCACCATGATGGATCAGGTCCGCGCCGTGGCGCGCGCCATCGGACGCCCTATCGCCTCCGATGTGACCGCGGCGCTTGGCGCCTAAAGCGTCTTTTCAGACCGTCGCTATCCTCGGCACTGGTCTGGTTGGCGCCTCCATAGGCCTGGCGCTGAAGGCGCACCGGCCGTGCCCGTCGGTCGTAGGCTGGGATAAGAAGAAGCGCAACCTTGCCGCGGCGCTCCGACGTAAGGCCATCGACCAACGCGCGCCGACCTTGCGCGCTGCGGTGGCGGCCGCCGACTGCGTCGTCATCGCCGTTCCCCTCGAACACATCCTGCGGATGCTGCCCCAGGTTTGGCGCCTCGCTCCCGCTGGAAGCTTCATCATCGACACAGGTGGTCTCAAGACAGCGGTGATGACGGTTGCGCGCAAGCTCCGCGAGACCCGTCCGGATGTGACCTTCGCAGGCGGGCACCCCGTCGCAGGGTCAGAACGAAGCGGGCCTGCAGCTGCCGAAGCGGATATGTTCCGCGGCCGGCCGTTTGCGATATGTCTGGATCCGCCGCCTGGCCCCGCGACCGACAAGCGGCTGCTTTTGGCCCGGCGCCTGACGCGCGCCCTCGGTGCCCGGCCCGTTCTCGTCGATGCCCTGCAGCACGACCACGTCATGGCCGTCGTGAGCGCGCTTCCGCAGCTTGTCGCGGGCTGCCTCGCAGTGACGGCAGCCGGATGGTCGCCGCGGCGATCGATCAAAACCTTGGCGGGGTCGGGCTATCAGGGAGCCACTCGCTTGGCGTTTTCGCCATTCGAGGTGTGGAAAACGCCACTCCGGTCGAATGCCCGGAACGTTCGCCAAGCGCTCGCCGTTTTCGAGACAAGGGTAAGACAAATCAAGCGTGCGCTCGAAAAAAATGACGAACGAGCCGTGCGCGCATTCTTCGCCGGCGCCGCCGCAGCGCGGCGAGCCACGGTCCCATACGCCAAGCAGTAAACAGGTTTTTTTGTCCCGAGCGGAATACCGCTAACCTCTCCGTCCAGCTGAAGCACCGAAGGAGACAAATGCGTACACTTCAACGCAGCCTCGCCCTGGTACTCGCCGCCTGCATTCTCGCGGCCTGGGGTGGCGCGCCGGCCAACGCCGACGTCACCTATTACGTAGCCCCGCATTTCAAAACCCAGAAAAAGCCGATCTATCCTGACTCGGCGCGCGCCAAACAAGAGTCAGGGACGGTGTTCATCAAAGTGCTCGTGGGCGCGAACGGCGTCGCCAAGAGCTTCACCGTCCGGTCGTCGGGTCACAAAGATCTCGACGACGCCGTGCTCGCAGCGGCGAAAAGCTCGACCTATGCGCCCGCGACCAAGAACGGTCAGCCTGTTGCGGCCTTCTATGATTTCAGCTATAGGTTCACGCTTGCCGGACTTGCCGAGAACGAGGGCAGCGACAGCGACCTTGCCAAGCAGCTCGCGACCAATCCGAAAAACGTCGCCACACGCCTGCGCTTGACCGAGTTCTACATCGCCAAGGCGAACTACGCGCAGGCACAGTCCACCGCGCAAGACGGTGTCAAACTCTCTCCCAACGATGCGCGGCTATGGGCGCAGCTCGGACGTGCCTACTATACCGAAGGCTCGGCGAAACACGACGTGGCCAAACTACGCCAAGCGGCCGACGCGTACGACAAAGCGCTGGCCCTGGACGCCCACGCCCCAAGCTCGAGTCAAGCTGCCGCGGTGTACGC
>JALYZS010000157.1 GCA_030948745.1 Vulcanimicrobiota bacterium
TGAAGTCAAGACGTCTCATGTCGTCGCACTAGGTTGGTGCAATTTCCTAAAACTACGGCCTGTCACGCCGGGGGTCGCGGGTTCGAGCCCCGTCCACTCCGCCAATAATCCGTTTTGGATCAACTACTTAGGCGCCTTCCGGTGCCTATTTTTTTGGAATGATCCCTTTTTTGGAATATGCGCGACAGGGCGAGGTGTACTTTCGAAGCGAAATCAACGGCTTGGCGTCTTGAATACCTTTGGAGGGTATTCACCCGCCGCCGGTGGGCGTGTCTCCTTTTGAATCAACAACTTAGACCGTAGTCGCTGAACTCGTACCCAGTGCGGCGAACCATGCGCCACCAGCGATGGTGTACCATTTGGTTGTTGTGAACAAACCAAATGGATGAGCCGATGAGCGCTGCAGCTGAAGACGCGATCGTGTACCGGAAGAGCCTTTCCGGCCCGGCCCGCGGCCGCGCCGCGGTCAGCGATCCACGGACATTCTGGGTGGTGCAGATCAAGCGCCAGAACGCTGGCGTCAAGGAATGGCGTCGTGCCTTTCACGACCTCATCGGCCGCGTCATCGAGTCGCCCGGCGTAACCCTGTTCGATGCAGTCGAGGCGGGTGTGCCGACCTACTTGGTCAACGTCATCGCCGGTGCAACAGGCGAGGCAGTGACCGACGTCATGGACATCATCGGTGTGTCGCAGACAACCTTCCGGCGCAAGGAAGAAGCCAACGAGCCCTTGCCCGATGTGGCGGGGCACCGGGTCATGGGCTTTCTGCGCGTGGCGGCGACGTTGCGCCGGCTGCTCGACGAGAGTGGCGATCCTGAGCAGCTGAAGGACTTCGACCTCGAGGGCTGGGTGGCGCAGTGGATGCGTGAGCAACTCGCGGAGCTCGGCGGCAAGACGCCTGCGGAAATGCTGCGCAACCCCGAAGGGCAGCGTGCCGTCGAACAGGTGCTCGAACGCATGAGAGGCGGGCTGCCCGCGTGATGGTCAGCCTGTGGCGCGTCGCAGCCGACACGCCGCTGTGGTCAGCCGAGGATATGGCCGGGAAGGGTGCTGCTCACAAGGGCGCGCGCTGGAACAACGCTGGCGAACATGTGACCTACACGGCAACTTCAATCTCGCTGGCTGCTTGGGAGACGCGGGCTCACTTTGGCAAAGGAGCCCGGCTGCCTTGGAATCGCTACCTCGTGCGAGTCGACGTGCCCGATGACGTGTGGGCGGGGCGCGAGATCCTGATGCGTCCGCCCGCGATCGGTTGGGATGCCATCCCGGAGGGCCTGGTGTCGCGCGCCGCAGGGTCCGTCTGGCTGAGTTCCGGTCGGACCGCATTGCTGGCTGTTCCCTCGGTCATCATCGTCGAAGAAGACAACGTGTTGATCAACCCGGCGCATCCCGACGCGAAGCGCATCGCGGCAATCAAGGTGCGGCGCTTCGTCTACGACCATCGGGTCTGATCTCACGCCGAGCGGCGCAATCCGCACCTCACGGGGGCGGAGCCGGTTCCGAAACATGAGGCAGCTCGGTTCCCAGCGGCAGTCGGTGTCGCGCGATTTCGCGGTTTCCCGGTGGCCTTTGTGGCAACGTTATTGGTCCGCCGGGAAGCCGCCGGTCGCAGCTGCCGGCAACCGGCCAGGACCAGTCATTCACGAACGTCGGCTGGCGGATGTTCGAATGCTCAACTCAGGCAGGGTTGGTCAGTGCGGTCAGCCGACCCCCCGCGTCCGGCGCGTCGTCGACAAACCGCTGTGGCACTGAGGAATCTCGATGGCATGGCGGAAATCGCCCCAAGAGTGGTCGGCCGTTTCGAAGGCTGGCTGCCGCCTGACCCACGTGCCGAACGACGCGAAATGTTTGGCTACCCCGCTGCCTAAGGGCGTCACGGTGAACGGCGGCTCGCATCCGTTGCGGCTCAAGCCGTCCTCGCGACGCCGCCGGTCGACAACCCTGGCGTCTGAGTCCATCGAGCCCGCTTGGGAGCGGGCATTCGCGGCGGTGATGACCGGATTCAGATTCGCAATTTCAACAACATAGGTGGAAACCCTAGTATGTCGGCATGCGAGGACTGTTCTGGCTACGCCCGTCCGATCGAGTGGCCGCGAACACCCCTGACCGCCCGCGACGGACCATCCCCAACTTCACGAAGCAGCTTATGTTCAGCACCACCCTCGAACCGCCGGTCCACGGCAACCGCTCCCCGGCGGGCAACACCACGGCTCTGCGGATATGGCTTGCGGCGGTTGCGCGACGGCTGGTAGAGCGCCGCGCAGCGTCGGTGGCCCCTGCGCCGCGCGACCGCGTCCGCGAAGCCGAGGCGGTGCGCGCTCTCGCGCACACCTACCGCGACATGGACCCGCGGTTTGCGGACGATCTGTACGCGGCGGCTGACCGCCACGAACGCGCCGACGACGACGAGCATGGCCCCCGAACCGGCTTGGCAACTGCCGGCGAGTAGGAACCTCGCATGGGCGGTGTCGTTGCCGATGTGAAGAACCCAGCGGCACCTCTCAGTCGCGCGAACCCTCCCGATCGCCAGCCGTGCCGAAGGAATGCCGAAACGCCTTCGGCGTCATGCCCTTCACCGCGCGGAACTGTCGCGTGAAATAGCTGGGTTGGCCGTAGCCGGCTGCCTCGGCGATGTGCGAAACCGGCTGCTCGCTTTCGAGGAGCAGCGCGCAGGCCTGGCCGATGCGCAGTTGCGCGAGGTAGTCGCTCACCGTCATGCGCGTGCAGCGCTTGAAGAAGCGCTGCAGTTGGCTCTCACTCATCGCGGCTAGCTCGGCCAGCGTCGCCACGCGTATCGGCTCGGCGTAGTGCGCGTGAACGTGCGCCAGCACCCGGTCCAGTCGGGCACGGTCGCGCGGAGGGTTGTCCGCTGCGAAGCCTTGCAGCGCGAGCGGCTGTCGATGGGGATCGAAGGCCAGCAACAGGAGCACCTCGAGCAGCCCGAGCCAACGCAAGGGTGGCGCCGCATCGACCAGGGCCAGCAACCGCGGACGCACCGCATCGACCGTGGCCGGGCTGAACGAGAG
>JALYZS010000173.1 GCA_030948745.1 Vulcanimicrobiota bacterium
CCCGCTGACCGTGCTCGACCACACCTATGAGAAGCTGACACCGCAGTTGGAGTGGGAGCGCAAAGAGCTCGCCGCCGAGCTCGGCGTATAAGGATGAGAGAACACATGGCAACCGCTGAAGTCACGAAACAAAAGACACAGTTCACCATGGTCCAGGCGCTGCGTTCAGCGTTGATGGACGAGATGGAGCGCGACGACGACGTCGTCGTGCTGGGCGAGGATATAGGGCCGCGCGGCGGCGTCTTCCTGGTCACCGAAGGCCTGATCGACAAGTTCGGCAAGGACCGCGTCATCGACACGCCGCTTGCGGAAGCCGGCATCATCGGGGCCGCGGTCGGCATGGCGTGCTACGGTCTGAAACCGGTGGCCGAGATCCAATTCATCGACTTCATCTTCCCGGGCTTCGACCTGCTCGTATCGGAAGCGGCCAAGATGCGCTATCGGTCGGCGGGCCAGTTCTCGTGCCCGATGGTCATCCGCTCGCCGTACGGCGGCGGCGTGCGTGGCGGCGGCTACCACTCGCAGTCGCCGGAAGCATATTTCGTCGCGACGCCCGGCCTGAAGGTGGTCGCCCCGAGCAACCCATACGACGCGAAGGGCTTGTTGATCGCTTCCATCCGCGATCCGGATCCGGTCGTGTTCATGGAGCCGAAGAAGATCTACCGCGCGGTGAAGAGCGATGTGCCCGAAGATTCGTACGAGGTCCCGCTCGGCAAAGCTGCGGTCGCCCGTGAAGGCAAGCACGCGTCCATCATCACCTTTGGCGCGATGGTGCATGTCGCGCTCGAAGCGGCGGACGCGCTGAAGAAAGAGAACGTGGAGGTCGAGGTGCTCGACCTGCGCACGCTGCAGCCGTACGACACCGAGGCGATCCTCCAGACGGTCGGCAAGACCGGACACGCCGTCGTGTTGCAAGAGGCGCCGCGCATCTGTGGGTACGGCGGCGAGATCGCTGCCTTCATCGCTGAAGAAGCCATCGGCTATCTGGAAGGCCCGATCGTGCGCGTCGGTGGCTGGGATACGCCGTTCCCGTACGCGCTCGAAAAAGCGTACATGCCGAACGCCGAGCGCGTCGTGCGCGCCGTCAAGAAAAGCATCAACTTCTAAGGAGTCCCCATGGCCGTTGAACTGGAGATGCCCGAACTCGCCGAATCGGTGATCGAAGGCGAGATCGTCAAGTGGTTGGTGAAAGAAGGCCAGCGCGTCGAGCTCGACCAGCCGTTGGTGGAAGTCATGACCGACAAGGTGACGGTGGAAGTGCCGTCGCCCTACGAAGGCATTTTGCTCAAACACGTCGCGCCTGAAGGCGCGGTTGTCCCCATCGGCAAGCCGATCGCGATCTTCGGCAAGGAAGGCGAGACGCTCGAAGGGCACGCTGCTGCGGCGTCCGCGGCTGCCCCGACACCGGCACCACAGCCGGGCGCTGCAGCAAAAACTCCCGCGAAGGAGAGCTCCGGCAACGGACACGCCGCTGACAAAGCCGACGCGGCCAGCTCCTCTGGGTCGACCACACCTGCCTCTGACGCTCCCTAGACCGGTTCGACCGGACGCGGCAATGGCCAGCCGCGCGGTGCGGTAAGCGAAGGCGAGAAGGCCACGCTCAGCCGATTTGGACGTCCGTTAGCGGCGCCTGCCATCCGCAAGCTCGCACGCGAGATGGGCGTCGACCTGTTCGCCGTGCGTGGCTCGGGCGAAGGCGGACGTATCCGCCGCGACGATGTCGAGCGCGTGGCGCGTAGCGGCAAGGCGCCCTTGCAACGCCCTGGAGCGCGCCCGGGCGGTGGGGATCAGCCGGCGCAAGAGACCGAACGAATTCCCTTACGCGGTCTGCGGCGCGTCATCGCCGACCATATGGTGCACAGCAAGCAGACGGCCGCGCATACGCTGCACGTGGACGAGGCCGACCTCACCGAACTGGTCGCGATGCGCGAACGCGCCAAAGACAAGGCGGCCGCGCGGGGCGTCAAGCTCACCTACCTGCCGTTTTTCGTCAAAGCCGTGTGTGCGGGTCTCAAGAAATATCCCTACATGAATGCGTCGCTCGAGGATGCCAGCCACGAGATCGTGCTGAAGCATTTCTACAACATCGGCATCGCGGCGAACACCGACGAAGGGCTGGTAGTGCCCGTCATCCACGCGGCGGATCGCAAGACGATCTTCGAGCTCGCCGCAGAGATCACGGCGCTGGCCGATCGGGCGCGCCAGGGCAAACTCGGCCACGACGACATCACGGGCGGCACCTTCACGATCACGAATGTCGGCTCGGTCGGCGGACTGTTCACCTTCCCGGTGATCAACCACCCTGAAGTCGGCATTTTGGGAACGCACTCGATCCAAGAGCGACCGGTGGTGCGCGATGGTCAAATCGTCATCCGCCGCATGATGTACTTGTCGATCTCCTTCGACCACCGCGTGGTGGACGGCGCATTGGCGGCGATGTTCGTCAAGGACGTCGCCGAATCGCTGGCGCATCCCGACCTGCTGTTGATGGAAGGCGGTTAGCGTGGCACCTGACTACGACGCGCTCGTCATCGGCGGCGGTCCGGGCGGTTATAGCGCTGCCATCCGCCTCGCCCAGTTGGGCAAGCGCACATTGTGCATCGAACAGGAACGTCTGGGCGGCGTCTGCTTGAACTGGGGCTGCATGCCGACGAAGGCATTGCTGCACGTCGGTGAGGTGATCACCGCAGCGCGCGACATCAAAGAGCTGGGCATCGAATATCCTGAGCCCAAGATCAATCTGGCTGCGCTGAACAAGTGGAAGTCGAAGATGGTCGACGATCTTGTCAACGGCATCGGCACGCTGTTCAAGGTGAACAAGGTCGAATCGATGACGGGGACGGCGGAACTGCTCGACAAGAACACGGTCCGCGTCAAGAAAAGCGACGGCGGCACCGCGACCCTCTCGGCGGCGCACATCGTCGTCGCGAGCGGCTCCGAGCCGGTGGCGCTGCCGAACTTCACGCGCAACGGCAAGACCGTGCTCAACTCCGACGACTCGGTCAGCCTCACCGACCTGCCCAAGAGCATCCTCATCATGGGTGCCGGCGTCGTCGGCTTGGAATTCGCCACCATTTACCGCCGGCTGGGCGCCGAGGTCACCGTCGTCGAGATGCTCGACCGCGCGCTGGGTGATACCGACCTGGAGATATCCACGCTGTTGCTGCGCATCCTCAAAAAGCAAGGCATCAACGTGCATTTGAAGACAAAGGCCGCCGGAGTCGAAGTCAAGGGTTCGAAGGTCAGCGCGACGCTGGAGGGTGAGCTTTCAGGCGCCCGCGAGTACGACAAAGTGCTCGTCGCGGTTGGACGGCGTCCGCGCACGGCTGGATTGGGTTTGGAAAAAGCAGGCGTGAAGATGGAGCGCGGCTTCATCAAAGTCGACGAGCAGCGGCGCACGAACGTGCCGACGATTTTCGCCGTCGGCGATTGCGCCGGAGCGCCGCTGCTTGCGCACAAAGCCATGAAAGAGGGCGTCGTCGCCGCTGAAGTCATAGCCGGGCAGGCTTCTGCCTACGATCCCATGGCGGTCCCCAACTGCGTGTATACCGATCCGCAACTCGCGACCGCCGGCATGTCCGAAGAGCAAGCCAAGGCAGGCGGCTACGAGGTGAGCATCGGCCGCTTCCGCTTGGCAGCCCTGGGTCGCGCCCGCACCGTCAACATCACAGACGGCATGGTGAAGATCGTCGGCGACAAGAAGACCGATCTCGTGCTCGGGGTCCACATCGTCTCACCCACGGCAGAATCGATGGTGGCAGAAGCGGTGTTGGCGATCGAGATGGGTGCGACGGTCGAAGATATCGGCCTGACCATCCACCCGCATCCGACCTTCGCCGAGCCGATCATGGAAGCCGCAGAGGCGCTGCACGGACGAGCCATCCACATCGCCAACGCGCCCGCGCCGGCTGCAACGGTCAGCAAGTAGGAACGGCGTGGACGTCGCCTTTCACGACCTCGGCCGCGTCTCATACAAGACGGCATGGACCGAACAACGCCGGCTGCACGACGCGCGAGTCGCTGATGCGATCGGTGACGTCTTGTTGTTCTGCGAACACTCGCCCGTCATCACGATGGGCAAATCGGGCAAAGCGCACAATCTGCTGGTGTCGCGCGACGATCTGCAGCGCCGCGGTATCGATTACTTCGAAGTCGAGCGCGGCGGGGACCTCACCTATCACGGTCCCGGCCAGCTCGTCGGGTATCCCATCTTCAAACTGCCGCGCCTGCGCGAGGTGCAGAACTTCGTGCGCAAGATGGAGCACAGCATCATCCGGGCGCTCGCCGCATTCGAGATCGATGCCGAACGGCGCCTCGACCATCCGGGCGTGTTCGTCCGCGGTGCGAAGATCGCGTCCATCGGCGCAGCCGTTCGTGCCGGCGTGACCTTTCACGGCTTTGCGCTTGACGTGTGCACCGATCTCGACGCGTTCCGGCTCATCAACCCGTGCGGCATGCCGCTGGTCCCGGTGACCTCGATGGCTAAAGAGCTCGGGCGAGAGGTCAGCCTAGCAGAAGTCCGGGGGCCGATGCGCGAAGCAATGGAGTCGCTGTTTGACATCCGCTGCATCGAGCAGCCCGCTCTCACGGCCCTCGGCGCCCGGCCGGAAAAGATCGCATGATCGTACGCAAACCTGAATGGCTAAAAGTCAAGTTGCCCGCTGGCGACAACTATCTGCACCTACGCTCGATCGTCAAAGAGCGCAACCTGCACACGGTCTGCCAAGAAGCCATGTGTCCGAACATCGCGGAGTGCTGGGGTGTCGGCACGGCAACGTTCATGATCTTGGGCGACACCTGCACGCGCGGCTGCCGCTTCTGCAATGTCAAGACCGGGCACCCCAATCCCATCGACCCCCTCGAAGCCGGCAAACTGGCTCGTTCGATCGAGGAGCTCAAGCTCAACTATGCGGTGATCACCTGCGTCGACCGGGATGACTTGCCGGATGGCGGAGCACGGCAGATGGCGGAAGCGATCCGTGCGATCAAAGCACGGACGCCGCACGTGAAGGTCGAGGTGCTGACCTCCGACTATCGCGGAGACCTGCAAGCGATCAAAACCGTCGTCGATGCGGTGCCCGACGTGTACGCGCACAACATCGAAACGACCCGGACGCTCACCCGCGGCGTGCGCGACCGCCGCTGCGGCTATGATCAAACATTGGCAGTGCTCAAAGCCGTCAAGGACATGCGGCCGGACATGTACACGAAGTCGAGCATCATGCTCGGCCTTGGGGAAACGGACGACGACGTGCTGCAGACCGCACGCGACCTGCGTGGCGTCGGCGTGGACATCATCACGTTCGGCCAATATCTGCAGCCTACGCAACGCCATCTCAAAGTCGTGGAATTCGTCACACCGGAGAAATTCGCGTGGTTCGCTCGTGCGGTGAAGCCGTATGGCTTCCATCAGGTCGTGTCCGGGCCGCTCGTGCGCTCATCGTATCATGCTGAGCAGGCGTTCGCGACGAAGATCTAGCGGCAGCGGCCCGCAGCGCTAGCTGAGCACGTCGATCTCTCCCAGGCGCACAGCTTTGCGACCCTGCGTCGTCTCCACGATGAGGCTGCCCTCGCGGTCGATGCCGCGCACGATGCCCTCATGCAGGATCGAACCGTCGAGCGCTTTGACGGCGACGTACTTACCCTCGAGCGCCGCGACGTGAGACCAGCGGGCGATGATCGCCGCCGGATCGTTCAGCAGTTCATCGTAGCTGCGCTCGTAGCAACCCAAGATATTCAACAGCAGCGCGGTTCGGTCGACGTCACCGCTGACGTCCGATAGCCATGCCGCAATCGCCGCGATCTCTGCGGGTACCTCCGCAGGCCGGTTCACGTTGACGCCCACGCCTACCGCGACCCGCGACTGCTGAGCCCGCGACTGCCCCTCGGCGAGGATGCCGGCGCATTTGACGCCGCCCAGCAGGAGATCGTTGGGCCACTTCATCCCGAGGCTTGTGCCCGTGAGCTCCTTGACTGCTTGCGCCACGGCCAATGACGTCCAGAAACCGACTGCCGGTAAGGCAGCGGGGGGAAGCTCCGTGGGCAGGACCGTGGAGAGCAAAACGCCAGCTTGGGGAGGGGAAACCCACTGCCGTCCCGCTCTTCCCCGACCTTCTGTCTGGGATTCCGTAACAAATGATATGCCAAGGCTATCATTACTATAGAGCCGTTCGACAGCCAGGGCGTTCGTGGAAGCGACGCTCGCGGAATACTCGACGCGGTTGAAGCGCGGAAACGCGGAAACACGGCTGCGCACCAGAGCGACATCAAGCAGCCCCATCAAGGAGACGAAAGCGCCCCATGACACTGAACAGCCTGGCCGAGGTACAACCACAGTCGGACGAACATTGGATGTCCCGTAAGGTGACGATCAAGGAGCTGGCGAGCAAACTCGGCGTCTCCGTGCCCACGCTTCGCAAATACGGCGAATGCGGCCTGTTAGGGGTAGACTCGGTGTCGGGTCGCACCAATCTGTTCGACGAGACGAGTGCAGTCGCTCGCGTGGAAGAGATCAACCGCTTGAAGAGCCGCGGCTACTCGCTCTCGCTCATCCGTGAAAAACTTGAAGATCGCCCGAGCGGCTTCACCCCGCTCGATCTCGGTCTTGATGGCGCATCATTCTCTCGTGGTCGCCATGCGCTGGCGGTCATGCAGAACATGGACGAGTACGCCCAGTTCGCACGCCGCTACATCGCGAACGGACTGCGCGCGGGTCAAGCCGTCGTCGTGGTCGCGCAACCGCAACATCGCCAGATGTACGAACGGATCTTGGCTGAAGACGGTTACAGCATCGAGCACGTGCTCAAGCGCCGCCAGCTCACATTCACGGGCCTCGAGCCCGGCGAACACAACGACGATGACCGCCAGATACAAGAGTACGACGCACTGTTGTCGATCGTCCGCGGCGCCGGCTGGCAAAGCGTGCGCGTGCTCACCCATCCCG
>JALYZS010000184.1 GCA_030948745.1 Vulcanimicrobiota bacterium
GCGCTGTTCGTCACATGCCTTGGACGCGCGCTGACCTTTGCATACCATGTGAAGCGATCGACGTTCGACGAAGTGGTCGCCCTGGACGTCACCCAGAGCATGAACGTCATGGACTACCGCTTGAACGGGCAGGCGGTGAGCCGCTTGGCGTTCGCGAAGCACGCGTTGCGCCAAGCCCTGCTCGAACTGCCCTGCGGCTCCACGGTCGGCTGGGCACTTTCGAGCCGGAATGGGTCCCAACCGGAAAGGAGCATCTTTCCTCCCTCAAAGAGACCTACTTGCAAGACCTGGCACGGGAAGCCGGCCTCTCGTATCGTCGACTGGAAAATGCACAAGACATGAGCAGCGCGCTGCAAAAACCTGAGTTGGCCAGAGATGCGCTTTTCCTTGACGACATGCGTTGGGTACCGGGCGGCCTTGCGCTGCTGACGCTGTTGCTGGTGTACGTGTGGAATCCTTCACGCCCTCCGACAACGTTCTTCAGCCGCTCAAACGCTACAGCGTCGCCAATATAAAGACGGCGGCTTGTTGTCGATCTGAGTTGGAGCCCGGCGTCACAGAGGCGACTATTGGTGGATCCGTAATGCGAAGGTAGACGTTCGATTCCGTTAGCTGCCCGGGACAGCTACACGTTTCGTTTGGTCACCATGACGTGCTCCGCGCTACTCGTGACCGACGATCGGGCGGCGACTAAAGGTACGCGAGCCTCACGACCATCGTCAGGCCCAGTGCGCAACTGAACGCGCCGACGGCCGCGGTCATCGAGCGGTGCAGGCCGGCCAGATAGCCCGCCGAGAATTTCGCAGAGACCCGCAAGGGCAGCGCGATCGCCACCGACAGGATCGCCATGCCGACGATGGAACCGATGCCGAAGACCGCGATGTAGATCAGGCCGAGCGTTAGCGACGGCACGGACTTCAGGCTGAGCACGACCAGTGCGGCCGAACCGGCCAGCCCATGCATGATGCCGACCGCGAGGGCGCGCAGCGGCCAGCGTCTCGCATGGGCATGGCGATGCGCCGATAGCTCGTGGCGTCCTTCGCCGCGATGGCTGTGGGCATGCACGTGTGCTATCGCCGCTCCGTGGCGGTGAACATGAAAGTGGATGCGGTCGCGGATCAGGCGACGCAGCACATCGGCGCCGAGCACGATCAACATGATGCCCACCGCCGTCTCGAGCGCCTGCTCCAAGCCCGGAGAGATCGCCTGTCCGAGCACGAACACTGCACTACCGAACAGCATCAGGGTGAGCGTATGGCCGACACCCCAGGCGACGCCCTGCCGCAAGGTTTGCGCGAGCGAGGTTTGGCGCGTGACCAGCGTCGCAACGGCCGCGAGATGGTCCGCCTCGGTGGCGTGCTTCATGCCCAGAAGCAGGCCGACCACGAGGATAGAAAAGAGCGTCATACCGCCATCGCACGGGCCGCAGCATTTGCGTCTGCGACTCGCTTCGTGGTCGTCATGCGGTCTTGCAGCCACGCATACCACGCGGGCATGCCTTCGCCGCTTTCGGCCGAGACGCGCAGCACCTCGAGGTCGGGATTGACCTGGCGCGCATAAGCGATGCAGCGCTCGACGTCGAAGCGCACATGCGGCAGCAGGTCGATCTTGTTGACGATCATCAGATTCGAGGCGCGAAACATGTGCGGGTACTTGATCGGCTTGTCCTCGCCTTCGGTGACCGACAGGATCACCACCTTCGCGCGCTCGCCCAGGTCGAAGAGGGCGGGGCACACGAGGTTGCCGACGTTCTCGATCATCACCACCGAGCCACGCGGCGGGTCGAGTTGCGCGAGGCCGCGCGCGAGCATGCCGGCCTCGAGATGGCAGCCTGCGCCGGTGTTGATCTGGATCACGTCGCAGCCGGTCGCACGGATGCGATGCGCGTCGTTGGCTGTGGCCTGATCGCCTTCGATCACGCTGATCGCGACGCGATCCTTGAGATCGCGCAGCGTGCGTTCGAGCAGGCTGGTCTTGCCCGAACCGGGCGAGCTCATAAGATTCAGCGCGAGGATGTCGCGACCCGCGAGCCAGCCGCGATTGCGTTCGGCGAGCAACTGGTTCTTGGCGAGGAGGTCTTGCTCGAGCTTGACCTTGCGCGCTTTCGGCTGGACGGGGCGATAGTGCTGTGCGGGTGAGCGATCGTGGCGGTCTTGATCGAGATCGTGCGCATGTTTGTCTGCAGGTGCATGGTCGTGCGCATGCCCATGATCGTGTGGGTGTCGATGGTCATGAATATGGGCCTCGCCATGCGTATGCGCATGGGGCGGTCCATCGCCATGCGTGTGC
>JALYZS010000201.1 GCA_030948745.1 Vulcanimicrobiota bacterium
CTCCAAAAGGCTGACCTTGCTGCCATAGCGCGCGAAGACTTGGCTGAGCTCGACGCCCACCGCGCCGGCGCCCAATATCACCAAACGGCTCGGTACGCGCTGAGCCGCGGTCGCTTCGCGCGGTGTCCAAGCACGCCCGTTGCGCAGACCTTCGATCTGCGGAATTTGCGGGTCCGATCCCGTCGCTATCACGAGCGTGTCATAGCGATACACCGCATCGCCGACTTGCACTGCCCCACGTTCTGAAACGTGCGCCTCGCCGCGAATCAATTCGACGTTGTTTTCTTTGAGGAACGGTACGTGATCGCTATCGTCGTAGTTGCTGACCGAGTCGTTTCTCCACGCCGCCGCCTGATTGAATGAAGGTGAGCCTGCGACCGCCGCCCTCGAACCTGGAACGCGACGGCTCGAGTTATACGGATCCTCGGACCGCAACAAAACTTTAGAGGGTACGCAAGCCCAGAACGCACATTCACCCCCGACGCGTTCGCTCTCGACAATAGCCACGCGCTTGCCGGCCTTTCCGAGTTGCGCTGCGCAAACTTCCCCGCCAGGCCCAGCTCCGATGACAATAACTTCATAGCGTGTGTCCATGGCTGCCAGGTTGTCCCATGAGAATGACACCGCCTTCAAGAAGCGCTGCGACCATGTACATCCGTCCGCAGCATCGTGAAGACCGGATTGCGACGCTGCATGAAGCCATAGAAAACATCCGTTTTGGAACATTGATCACGATCGGCGCGGAAGGCCCCATGGCGACGCACATACCTATGTTCGTCCGAGCTGATCCGCAACCATACGGATTGATTGTCGGCCACATCGCTCGGCAAAATCCGCAATGGCAGAAGTCATTGCCCGATAAGATGGCATTGGCCACGTGTGTTGGCGAGCACGCTTACATCTCTCCATCACTCTACGAAACCCGGACCACAACCGGCAAAGTTGTGCCGACCTGGATGTATCTCGCCGTTCAGGCGCTTGGACCGATCGAATTCTTTGACGACGGTGCGCGCTTGCTCGCACTCGTTTCAGAATCCACCCGTGCACAAGAGCACATGCGTGATAACCCGTGGTCGGTGGAAGAGGCACCGTCCGAGTACATCGAGGGACAGCTGCGGGCCATCGTCGGGTTTGAGCTGCGGGTCAAAACCATTGAGGGTGCCTGGAAGTTCTCGCAGCGAAAACGCGATGGAGATCGTGAGGGTGTGGTGAGCGGTTTGCTGGCAGAGGACCAGCCTGAGCTCAGCGCGCTCGTACGCGACCACCCCTAAGTGTAAAATTTAGCGCAGCAGTGTTGTGTGCGTGCGCGAGAGGCGTCGCCTACCTCGCCAACGCGCTGAGAGCGTCGGCGAAACGCAGCGGTGCTTGCTGATCCATGCTGAGGAACAGCGTCGGTTCAACCAGTTCGAGTTCGATGACCAGCGGCGTCCCAGCGTCATGGTGCACGAGATCGACCCGGGCGTACAAAGCAGGTTCCGGCAAAGCCTCAAGTGCTAGCGCTGCGCATGCGACCTCGGCGGTCGTCGCCTGAGCAGGCGTCTCACCTGCGCCGCCGGTCGGCAGTAGTTCTTGAAATGCCGTCTTGCGAGCCGCGTGCGAATATTCGCCATTGATAAAGACCAGCGAGCGCTCACCGTAACTCTCGACAGAAGCGATATAAGGCTGTACCATCACGTCAAAATCACGCAGGAGCGATTCGAGGTGCGCTTGCCCGGCCAGCGCGGCCGGACCCTGCGCGGAAACTCTCTTCACGCCATAAGTGGATAACCCAACTCTGGGTTTGATCACGGCCTCTTCCCAGTGAGCCTCCGCGAGCACCTCGCTCAAGCTGGCGGCCGCTCCGCGTTGTATCCACAAAGTGGGCACGACAGGCACGCCCGCCGTTTGCAGGTCGCGCATGTACAGTTTGTCACTATTCCAGCGCACCAGTCCCGGAGGGTTCCACAGCCCCGTCACGCGGGCGACTCGCTCCGTCCAAGCGAGAAAATCATCATGACGCAAATTATAATCCCAGGTCGATCGGATTATGCAGGCGCCCGCCGTCGACCAGTTGACGGCCGGATCATCCCACACCGCTGCCTGCACGCGAAAGCCTCGCTGTGCGAGGATATCAAGCGCCAATCTGTCATCATCATCGAGATTCGGCATCGCTGCGTACGTGACGAACGTGAAGTCAACCATTAGTTGCAAGCGTGTACAGTATTTTTATTCAACGACTTCTTCGTCGGAGAGCAGGCGGCACAAGCGGTCCAGATCGATGTTGCCACCGCTGATGATCACACCCACGCGTTTACCCTCGAACGGCAATCGACCAGAGATGGCAGCCGCCACCCCGACGGCACCAGAAGGCTCGACAACGATTTTGAGCCGTTCCATCAGCAGGCGCATCGCGCGTCGTATCTCTTCGTCGCTGACGGTCAAAACGCCATCGGCGTGCGCTGAAACCACCGGCCATGTC
>JALYZS010000221.1 GCA_030948745.1 Vulcanimicrobiota bacterium
CCCGCTCGAGCGCTCGGTGCACGACCCGGCAGATTTCCCGGCAGAATTCCTTCGCGATGCAGGTCCTTCCATGATCGTGGCCGCCGGTTTGGCGCGACGCGATCTGGCCACCGAGGGACGAGCAGCGGCATGAACAGTCAGCCGAGACGAGGAGCACTGGCGTGATCGATATCAACCTACTTCCCTCAGCGCAACGGCGATCCGTATTCGTCTTCGACCGCGTCCTCAGCATCGGGCTGATGTTGCTGGCCCTCGAACTCGTGGCGCTCATCGCCTTCGACGTGGTCGAGAACATGCAGATCAACCGGCTGAATGCGCAGATCGAGGATTGGAACCAGAAGGTCGCCCTGGTACAGCAGCAGGTCAAAGAAGTCGACGACCTGCGCGATCAAGTCGCGGACCTGCGCGCGAAGGCAGATTTGCTCGAGCGCATCAAACAGAGCCCGCTGCAGACCGCAGAGATCTTGGCCGATGTCGGCAACAACACACCACGCGGCATGTGGTTCAATTCGATGGCCGTCGTGCATCCGACCGAGGGCGGCACCGTCACCCTCAGCGGCGACACGTCGAGCTTTCGTGAAATTGCGGATCTTATGTTGAATCTAGATGGGTCGCCCATATTTGGGGATGCCACCTTATCGACGGGTACGCAAGCCGTAAGTCCGCAGAACCCCAACGGCGGGGACGTGCAGTTCTCCGTCGTCGGTAGCCTTAGCACGGCGGTGGTAGGACAATGAATCAGCAGCCGAATCGTGTCAACCGGATTCTTGTCGTCGCGGGCGTTCTGGTGCTCGTGATGATCATAGCGTACTTCTCGCTCATCCAGGGGAAGCTCAACCAGGTCGCGGCGTCGAGGGCGCAGCTGGCGAGTCTGCAGACGCAGTACGATGATCTCAAGCGCGTCGCCGACCAGAAGCCGCTGTACCTCTCGCTCATCCGGCAGGTGCAGTCGCGGCTTAATGGCGTCGAGCTGACTGCCGACCCGCGCGCGTACATCCCGTCCTATTTGAAGCAGATAGAAGACCTCGCCAAACGCGACGGCTTGATCGTCACCTCCGTCGTGCCGGCGCCAGCGCCGACGCCGTCGGGGTCGCCCACGCCGGGGCCAGGCGCGTCACCGAGCAGCGTCACGAACATCCCGGTCATCGGGCAGCCGTTGAAGCAGGCCGGCAAGGCGCTCAACGCATCGAACGCCGTCACCGCCCAGACGAACAACGTGTCGGCGCAGACCAACCCGGTGGCGAACGCCGGTGCGACACCGGTACCGGTGCCCTCGGGCGGTGTTGCGCCAAGCTCAGCGGTGGCGAGTGCGAACGCGCACCCGAACTCGCCGCGCGCGAACGCGATCGTCTACCTCAACCAGTCGTTTTCTCAGGTCCCGGTCAATATGGAGCTCTCCGGGAACTACGCGCAGTTGCAAAAATTTCTGCGCGACCTCAACAGATTTCCTAAGCTGATCGGCGTCGGCAACGTCACGATCACCGCCCAGGAACACGTCGTGGGGGAAACGCCGAAGCTTCACATCGTCCTTCCGATCACTGCCTACCGCTTGAGTCCGAGCGGACCGGTGTCGCAAGCCACTGCCGCGCCAGCCGGTAACGGAGGTTAATCAATGAAAGCCAGTTTGCTGATCGCGGTGGTCGCGCTGGGCGTGGCCGGTTGCTCCAGCAGCAGCAGCAGCACGACGACGGAGTCTACCGCGCCCGTGAGCGCCCATCAGGCGGCGACGACGCCTCCCGTGACGACGACGCCCGTGCCCATCGTGCATGCACACAGCGTGCGTACTGCGGGCCGGCCCGATCCGTTCATCGCGTTGTTCGGTCCGCCCACGGGCGGGAGCTCGAACCCCGCGCCGACCAAAGTGGCGGTTTCCACCTTTCCCAACATCCCGACCCTGCCGGGTTTCGAGAACGCGCCGGGCGCGAACAACCCGTGGAACAGCGTGCGGCTGACGGGCGTCGTCGAACATGGCGGCCGCACCGCTATCGTCGAGGCCGACGGCAAGTCGTACTTCGTGCATCCCGGCGACCGGATTGACGATAAATACACCGTGCTCTCGATAGGCCCAGATTTCATCACGCTCGCAACAGAAAAAGAAGAGCGTCACTTCTCGTTAGGGGGTTAAACAACAATGCATCGGCATCTTCGGTTGACGTCGGCCTGGCTCGCAGCGTGCGCCGTCGCATTCGCCGGCCTGGCTTCTCCGCAGCCCGGCCGAGGCGCCGACAATTCGGTGAAGGACGTGTCATTCGCCAAGCATGGCGGCGCGTTCGATCTGTCTTTGGCGGCGACTGGATCCGTATCGACCCGCGTCAGCCGTTTCGCGGTTGACGCCAAGCGTGGCACGGTCGACCTCGTCGTCGACGTGTCGCCCGCCTCCTACGATGGGCAGACCAAGGTCATCGGTTTCTCCAAAGGCCAATTGCAGCAGGTCCGCGTGGGCCAGCTCTCCACGAGCCCCGCCGTCATGCGGATCGTCGTCGAGGCGAACGGCGCGCCGGTCTATCATCTCAGCAAGGGCAACGGCAACCAGGTGACCCTGTCCGTGCAGACGCAACAAGTCGCCTTCAACCTGCCCGCCAAGGATGCCGTCAGTGCCGCGCGTACCGCAAGCATGCGGCATGACGAAGCGTTGGACGGTCAAGGCACGCGTGTCGCGTCCACTAACAAGATGTCAGCTGCGGTCTCGAAGCCAGCGGTCAAAGCAGCGCCCGCTTCGAAGCCGGCACCGGTCGTGAAGGCAGCGCCGGCCGCCAAGGCAGCCCCGGCCGCGAAGGCAGCGCCAGCCGCGAAGGAAGCGCCGGCGGCCAAGCCAGCCGCCAGCAAGCCGGCGATTCACGCAGCTGCGCATCCCGCAGCCGTCGCGATGATCCAGCCTGCCGCATCTCCCGCCAAGCCGGTCGCGCATCCGGCAGTCGTCGCGATCGCCACGCCGAATCCGTGGTTACCGGGCGGCAAGTACTACTGCAAGGTGCCGGGTAAGCACGCCGGTTCTGCCGCGACGATGGCGTCGCAAGAATCTGCGCCGGGCCATCACGTCGCGGCCGGCATGGCGCCGCCGCCGCCGCCCTCCGACATGGGCGCGAACTTCGCAAGCACGCGCAACGTGAACCTCGACGTCAAGAACGCAGACATCCTCGATGTGCTCAAGCTGCTCGCAAGCGAGAGCGGCCAGAACATCGTGGCGACGCAAAGCGTCAAAGGCACCGTGACCGTATCGCTGCACGACGTGCCCCTGCGCACGGCGCTCGACCTCGTCGTACGGACGAACGGTCTGGATTATCGCCGCATGGGCAACATCTATGTCGTCGGGACCGCTGACGATTTAAACCATCAGTTCGGTTCGGTCGGACAGGTCGCGACGCAGACAGTCGCCTTCCCGATCAAGTACTCTGCGCCGGCCGACCTGCAGAAGCAACTGGCCAACGTCATTCCCGCAAGCTCGTTCGTCATCGACCCGCGCACCGATACCGTGCTCGTGAGCGGTACTCCCGACATCATCCAGTCGGCCCGGAACTTCCT